>JAITJB010000307.1 GCA_031279155.1 Deltaproteobacteria bacterium
ATAGGAAAACCTTTGGTGTCTCACTTAAATGAAAAGGGCCAGGTTTGTACCTACGGTCACGCTCAAGCCGGGCATCCTTTGGCTAAAAGGTTTCTCCAATCGGTTTTAGCCCCATCTCACATCCAAAAGTCTGTCTTGCGCATTATCGATCGCCACATGGATCTAACTTTCCAAGAACCTACGGCCATAAAATTAAGGATTTTAGCCCGCCGCCTAGCCCCCTTTTGTAACCTTGAGCACTTTTGGGCTATAGCCTTAGCTGACTGGAACGGTAGGTTTCCCTATCCCTGGCGTTACCCCTGGTCGCTGGAAGAGTTTTTGGCTCCGGTGGGCGGAGTTAAGGGCCCTGGCCCCATCCCCATGGAGGCCAGAGAACTTATGGCCGCTTTGGGCCTCTCCGGCGGACCAACGGTGGGCCGCCTGATGGATATCTTGACCGTAGCCTTTGACTCAAGTCAAATAACTAACCGCGAAGAAGCCTTGGAGCTGGCCACCCGGGCTCTAGCCGATCCTAACTTTCAGTTAGCCGGGCCTGAGACGCCAAAGGAAGTCCTCATTGACGATGGGGAATCTATTAGGCCAGATCTTGCTCTAACTTTTTGATTCTAGCCATTTTAAGTCCTCCTTTTTTGATTCTAGCCATCCAAAACCCCTAGCTTACGACATCCCCTTTCAAATTAAATTCCCTTTAGAAGAAAAAAATCTCCCGGCGCTTATTAATTGTGTGAGGCAATTAGTCCATAATTTTAAGTGAGTCTTTGAGGTGAAGGAAAGTAAGCTCTTACTCGGAAGCTAAATATTAAGAGCTCGTTAAAAGCGCTTGTTAAATATCTTCTGAGAGCTAAGACGCACTCTTAGGAGGCGAAGGCGCTATGAGCAAAAATGCCGCAGATTTAGTGGTAGCCGAGCTGCGAGTCCTGATGGATGCCCGGCGGACGAAACATGACGGCAAAATAAATAAGATTAGGCTCAGCACATTTTGGCAGGTCGGGCGAGAGCACAATGGCGAATTTAAAGCCCAATATGGCGCGAAAATACTAACGGAACTATCGAAACGGCTTTCGAGCGATATGCGGCCCGGCTTTTCGCGAGCTAATCTTTATAATATGCGCGAGTTCTATTAAAGTTAAGATTTTTATTATTCATTTTTTTTATATACTTTTGTATTTTTCTAAAAATAATGTTAATCAATATTTGGCAGTGCATTTTCGGGTATTAACGTGAAATTATCGAAAAAACTCTCCGGTTTAGCACCAAGGTCGTCGAGCTGAATGGTAACTGGCCCAGTGGATTTTTTGGGCTTGCCCGAAGTATCATGTTGTCTGGCTACCATTTAGAACCTCCCTTAGGGGAATTGAGCTTTGGAAGAATCATAAACTAGATTCAGGGATTTACCACTGACTAACTATGATAGTTGGTTGCCAAGAAGTGGTTGCCAAGCAGTGGTCGCCAAGAAGGGTCTCCCAAGAAGGGTCTCTCAAGTGGGCTCCTAGACAAGATGGCGCCTACATTTACTTTTAAAAAAGAGTGTTTTTAGGGTCATGACAAAGAGGCCCGGTGAAGAGGGACAATTGAAGCCAAAAAAACTTCCCCGACAAAAAACAATAAGGCTTAAAATGTAAGATTATCAAAATATTAACTATTAAATTTTATTCTTTTTTAGTCTACTGTAATATTTACCCGTATTTTGGTGACTTGAAAAAAGGGGAAATTTTCTTTAAGATAATAAGGTTTTGGCCGTGTTCTCGGGGCTTGGCTAATAGACGCGAAAAATAAATAACGGACAGGGTTAACTATTTTCGACTAGTTGGATATAGCCTGGTAGTTTTTTAGGTATTTTCCTGACTTAAAGGATTTTTTCTGTCGCGGGGGCTAGGGATTTTGGGCATTTTGGCTAAAATCTCGTAGCGACCGGTTTTTTTTGGCCGGAGTTAGGTTTTTCCGCCCTGGCCGGGCCTTTTTACGTCGTAACCCGCGTATGCGGGCCTGAGTGAGTTTTTTTTAAGAGGTATACTATGACCAATTTGGCGGTAATAGGCACCCAGTGGGGTGATGAGGGTAAGGGTAAGGTTGTCGATCTTTTGACCAATAAGGCCAATGTCGTGGTCCGCTTTCAGGGCGGCAATAACGCCGGCCATACCCTGGTCGTGGGCAATCAGACCTACGCTCTCCACCTGGTGCCTTCGGGTATCCTCCACCCTCAGAAGCTCTCGGTCATCGCCTCTGGCGTAGTTGTTGATCCCGATGTTCTAATTGAAGAGATGGAGTCGTTGGCGGCTAGGGGGGTTACAATCACGCCCGAAAACCTTAAAATCAGTGAGAGGGCCCATATCATCCTGCCCTACCATAAGACCTTAGATCAGGCTAGGGAGGCCGGGGCCCAAGGCGTGGTCATGAAAATTGGCACAACTGGCCGGGGTATTGGTCCGGCCTACGAGGATAAAGCCGCCCGCCGTGGCCTTAGGTTAGGGGACTTAAGGGATCTCAATAGTTTTAAGGATAAGATTACTCTAGCCTTACTAGAAAAAAACGCTCTACTGACCGGGCTCTACGGCCTAAAGGCCCAAGACGCCGAATCTATCATCCAATCTGCCCAAATTTGGGTAAAAAAACTCTTGCCCTTTATAACCGATACCTTTGGCGTTATCCGCCAAGCGGCTGATAAGAACTTAAACATCTTGTTTGAGGGCGCCCAAGGGGTCCAATTAGATCTCGATCACGGTACCTACCCTTACGTAACTAGCTCTAACCCGACTACCGGATCGGTTGCTGTGGGGGCTGGATTGGCCCCTAGAGATTTAAATAGCGTCTTAGGCTTAGTTAAGGCCTATACTAGCCGCGTGGGTGAGGGACCATTTCCCACCGAGCTCCTTGACGCCACAGGCGATCGCATTAGGGAGGTTGGGCGCGAGTACGGGACGACCACAGGGCGGCCCCGCCGCTGCGGCTGGCTAGACGCCGTGGTGGTCCGAGCTGCCGTAAAGCTCTGCGGCGTTGACAGCTTAGCCGTAACTAAGCTCGACGTTTTAGGCGGACTAAAAGAAATCAAGATAGCTTCTCACTATCTCTTAGACGGCCAAAAAATTGATTATGTCCCGGCTTCCCTAAGTGATTTGGCTAAAGTTCAGCCGGTCTATGAGACTTTCGAGGGCTTTGAGGGCGATATTACGAAATCCAAAAAGCTTAGCGATCTCCCCTATGGCGCAAGAGTCTACTTAGATAGGCTCTCAGAATTAGTGGGGGCGCCGGCCGGGCTAGTTTCGGTGGGGCCTGAGCGCGATCAAACCATTATGCTGCGTGATTTTTTCCCTGACAGTAAATAGGTAACCAAAGGGAGCCTAAAAAAGGGTCCAAAAAGGGAGGGCCATGGATAGTCGCCGGTTGGAGGAGCTTGAGGCCAAGCTAGAGATTTATAAAAGCACCCTCACGGAGATATACGAGCGCTACGATCAAAAACTCGAAGAGCTCTCCTTGGTGCGGCGCGTAGGCGACGCCCTGCGGACGACCATGACCGTAGAATCGTTGGCCTCAGCTTTGATGGCCACCGTGGCCCACGAGGTCGTGGCCGATAGGCTGGCCATGATTCTTAAGTCGCCGCCAGACGACCCTGATTCCCCATTGAGGCTTAGGGCGGCTTACTATTCCGATAGCGAGGAATTTGTCTTCCAAAAGGGAGATGGGGGCCAGGAATTTTCTCTTAAGTCCTTGGGCTTATTTTCTGAAAGCGAGTTTATTCATCCCAAAACTATTTTAGACGTCGCCCCCAAGCTCGATCCGCTCTATCAAGAGCAAGATGAGTGCGCCCGAACTCTATTAGCCGCGCCTTTCTTGGTCCGCGACCGCTTCTTAGGCTTCTTACTTCTCTCCCGCCCTGTCAATCAGCCCTTTTCCAAAGAAAACGAGCATATGCTCTCGATTATGGCCGACCAAGCCAGCGCGGCCCTCTCTAACGTCCAGCTTTTTGACGACTTAAACCGCATCAACGCCAAACTCTCTCTCTCCGAACGCCGGGCCACTGAGAGCTCCCAATACCTTGAAAGGCTACTAGAAACCGCCAATGACGCTATCCTAACCGTAGACGCCAAGGGCTTGGTCACCTATGCCAACCGCAAGGCCGCCCAGTGGGGTTGGAGCAAAAACGAGCTCTTGGGCCGCGAGTTTAGGCTTTTTTTGGAGGATAACCCGGCTCTCGTAAGCTGGGCCGCCGGCGGGCCGCCGCCGGCCGACGCTATCTTGGAGGCGGCTTTGTTTAACCAGGCCGGCGAGCGCCGGACGGTTTTAATATCCACTTCCAGCGTCGGGGCCGATGACTTAGGTGATGTTTCAACTGAAGGGGCCTGGATGCTCATGGTTAGCGATCTGACCGAAAGAAGGCAGCTTGAGCGCCAGTTATTGCACTCTGAAAAGCTGGCTTCTATTGGCTTATTAGCCGCCGGCGTGGCCCACGAGGTGGGAAACCCCCTCTCAGCCATAAGCGGCTACGCCCAGATTCTCGAGGCCGGAGTCGATAGCGAATCTGAGCGCGTTGAATACTTAAGAGCCATCCTCAATCAAACCACCCGCATCCAAAAGATCCTCCGCGAGCTATTAGATTATTCTAGGCCCTCGAGGGGGCTATCGGAGACGCTCGATTTAGCTGAGCACTTACCTAAAATTATGGGCATGCTGGAGGGCCAGAGGGTTTTTTCCAGGCTTAAGGTAATATACGACTTTCCCAAGGGCGGCGTACCTTATTTGGTAACCATGGACCGCGATCACTTAATGCAGGTGGTCGTCATCATCGCCATGAACGCGGCCCAGGCCATGAGCGAGCAGCTGGATCCGGAGCCCTCCTTTACGTTTTCTCTGGCCCATGACTACGATCGCATCATCATGAAGATGTCTGATAACGGCCCGGGCATGAGCGCTGAAGTGCGCAACAGGGCTTTTGATCCTTTTTTTAGCACTAAGGGCCACGGCCAGGGGACGGGCTTGGGCCTGGCCATCTGCCAGAGGATCGTAGAGAGCTATCGAGGTCGATTGGACTTAGAAACAGCGCCAGGCTTAGGGGCGGCCTTTACCATTAGCTGGCCTGAGGGAGCTCCATTATGAGTAATTCTAAGGGCCGGGTGCTGATTGTCGACGACGAAGAGCACATCCGTAAGATAATGTCCATTATGCTCTCCAAAAGGGGTTACGATTGTAAGGTGGCCGGTTCTGGCGATGAGGCCCTAAAGATCGCCTTAAATGACAGTATCGACGTGGTTTTTACCGATCTCAACATGCCCGGCTTAGATGGGCTAGGCTTATTAGCCCGCCTTAAGTCCGAGGTGCCGGACGTGGTGGTCATCGTGGTCACAGCTTTCGCCTCCATTGATACGGCCATAAGAGCCATGAAAGAGGGGGCTTACGATTACATATCCAAGCCCTTTAACGAAGAGGAAATCGTCTTAGTCTTAGAAAAGGCCTTAGAGCGCGGGCGCCTTTTGGTGGAAAACAAAAGGCTTAAAAAGGAGATAGGCGACCGCCGCGACGCCACCGTCTTTTTGGGCCAGAGCCCGGCCATGAAAAAGGTCTTCGATATCATCTCCAAAGTTGCTGACACCAAAGCTACGGTCTTAATAACCGGCGAGAGCGGCACGGGGAAAGAACTGGCCGCCAGATCCATCCACCAAAATGGACCGCGAGCCGAAAAACCCTTTGTGGCCGTAAACTGCGGGGCCGTTCCCAGTAACTTAATGGAAAGCGAGTTTTTTGGGCACGTTAGGGGGGCCTTTACCGGAGCTGAGCGAGCAAAAGTGGGTTTAGTCACCGAAGCCGACGGCGGGACGCTCTTTTTAGACGAGGTCAGCGAGCTTCCAAGCGAAATGCAAGTTAAGCTCTTAAGAGTCCTCCAAGAAGAAGAGGTCAGGCGCATTGGTGAGAACACGCCACACCGGGTCGATTTAAGGGTCTTAGCCGCCACCAACAAAAGCCTTAAAGCCGAGGTGGCTTCTGGGCGCTTTAGAGAAGATCTTTTTTACCGCTTAAACGTTATCAGCCTGCGCATGCCGGCCCTAAGAGAGCGCCGCGAAGATATCCCCATTTTAGCTAGGCATTTTTTAGAGCAGGCCGTCGTCAAAAACGAGCTCGGAAACAAAAAGTTTTCAGCCGCCGCTTTAAGGCTCATGACCGGCCAAAATTTTGGCGGTAATGTTCGGGCCTTAAAAAATGTGGTCGAGCAGGCGGCGGTCATGAGCGATGGTCAAATCATCGGTCCAGGCGATCTGCCCTTTGAGCAGGCCAATCTTTCTTGGGAGCCGCAGGCCTTGGGGGCGGTGACGACTCCTTTGATAAAGCTCCCGGAAAATTGGACCGATCTAAAATCTGCTCTTAAAAACGTGACAGTTATCGTCGAAAAAGAGATAATAGAACGTGTGTTGGCTGCTCAAAACGGCAACCGCACCAGAGCCGCCGAAGCTTTGGGATTAAGCCGAAGAGCGCTAATCACGAAAATTGGCCTATACGGTCTCGACGGGACTGCCGCTCGGGCGACCCCGGACGAGCCGCCGCCTTCAGACCCCGATGGGGATGAGGGCGGTGTTGATACGGCCTCTTAGGCGGGGAGGAGGGCCTCGCTCAGGTAAATTGCGATCGGGTTCCGATGGCGTTAAAAGTACTATGGGCTGCCCCGGATTTATAACCTACCCCGCCGCCCTGAAAAGCGGCAGTTTTCACCGGCTTTCGAGCGAGCCGGGTTAGGGAGACCGCCTAAAGGATGTTCAAAAATCTCTTTATAAAACTGAAAGTTCCTCAGAGGGCCGAAATTTACAGTTTATTGGATTTTTTGCTAGTGGCCATAGGCTTAGTCATGGAGCTAGTGGTCTTTTTATTGTTAGCCTTTTATCCGGGTCAGTGGTTATTAGCTAAGTTTTCAGCGCCCCAAGGACTCTTTTGGACGCCCATTAAGCTACTACCTATGTGTTTGGTAGTCCTCTTAGCCGTTGCCCCGTCTAGGATTTTGCGATCGTCTCTAAAAAATGGCTTCGGTCTAGATCCTAGGTCGGCCTGGCGCCGCTATGGAAATCTGGCCATAGCCGGGCTGATTTTTCTGGCTTACCTTTTGATGAGTTCCTGGGTTGTTTTTGAGTCGATTTTATCTGGTAACCTTATTTTGTGGGCCTTAGTCCTGCTTGGCTGTTTGTGGCTTTATGTCCTGGGCTCTTATTTTATCAGCCGCTTGGTCCTGCGCCGTAGTTTAAGGGATATCACCCACGAGGAGACCCCGGAAGGCGTGGGGCCGTTTCTGGAAATCTGGCAGAGAAACTGGCAGAGATCCGGCAGCCTAAAAGTCTACGATCTGTTTCAGCCTGGCCTTTCTATGCCCTTTTATATGGGATCCAATGTGGTAGTCAGCGGCAAAGCCTTAGCCGCCTTTACGCCCGAAGCCTTAAAGATCGGCGTTGTCATGGCTATAATGGGCCAGATGCTTAAGCTGGAAAGAAATTACCTCTTCATGCGCCTGACGGTCTTGGGTTTGGCTGTGCCTTGGGCTATAATAATCCTTCATAGCTTAGGTTTTTTCTTAGGTTTTCCTCTAGTCATTGGGCCCAGCCTGATTCCTCTGATCTGGTTGGCCGTCTGGTTGGCTTATAGGACCAGTAATTTTTTGGAAGCCAACTTAAAGCGGTTTCTCTGCCATAAGTTTAACTCGGCGGCTTTGACCGTGACCTCCAACTCCTTTGCCATAATCGCCTCCATCGGCA
This sequence comes from Deltaproteobacteria bacterium, assembly GCA_031279155.1. GTDB lineage: Bacteria > Desulfobacterota > Desulfarculia > Adiutricales > Adiutricaceae > JAISWF01. Next base: position 7,725 of record JAITJB010000307.1, read on the forward strand.
CTATGGCTCGCTACAACCTCATTCCTTGGAGCGCCCCCTGGTGGCAAAGGGTTTTCGCTGCTTGGCCTTCGCCGGATACGCAGGTTGAAAAATTGGAGTTAATGAGCCGTCCGCCAATGGTTACCCCATTGGAAAAGCCAGAGCCCGCCTTGAATTCCGCTGAGAGGGAATCTCATTAGTTTGGTGAACTAACGTATCGATAGGCTCGTATCGATAGACCAGTATCGGCAGATCGCAATCGGCAGACCCGTAACGGTAAACTCGTTTAGGTTAGCCCGTTTGAGCGAGTTTGGCCCGGTATTATCGGCGAGCAATAGATACGTTAGTTTAAAAAAAATAAGCCCCAAGGCAGAAACATTTTGTCGCCAGTCTTTCTAGCGGACGATCATTTGTTTGCCTTATTTTGGCTAAAATTTTGTCTGGCTAAAATTTACGAAAAATATGCCCGAGAAGCGCCCATGGTCGCATGGGTCTCGCGAGAGTGCGAGAGGGCGATAGCGCGATAGCGCGAGAGCGCGAAAGCGCGAGTTCGCAAGCCGGCAAGGTGGTGAGAATGGCGAACTTACCTATCTTGCGATTTAAGAAGATAGGTAAGTTCGCAAGGCCCCAAACCCCAATCTATGAAGACCTTAGAAAGTTCGCTAGTTTGTAAGGCACGTAAGTTCGGCTCTAGCTTATTTTCCGGCTATCGAAAAAATAGTGGACTTGTTTTTGAGTATAACTTATACTTAGCGACTTGTTGAGTAGTCCTCTCTAAGAAGGCCGCGCTTACTAAAAGCTATAAAAAACACTACCCGCTTGGTTTTTCGACTATGGGATTTAGCCAGGTAGCCGGGACTTTTTTTGATATCCCTATTGACATTGCTGTTGGATTTATGTATGCTTTTATAATGCTTTCCTAAGTCGGCGCCCAAATTGCTCCGATCCCGTAAAAAACGGGCTGGGCAGTTAAGATTTTGGGTTTCATCTCAATTTTTCCCGAGTTCATCAGCCAATCAATCCTAATCAACTCTGCAAATATTTTTATGATAATAATCCTTTTTAGGCTGGCCAACTAACGGCTAGTCTAGTTGTTTTTTTGTTCTTTTTTTATTTACTTCAATCAAGGCCCTAGGTTGACTGTTAAATCACCTCTGCGGCCAAAGCGGGAACGCACGCAATGACTGACAAGATGGATCTGTCGGAACTGAAGCAGATGAAGATTTCTGAGCTCACGGCCATGGCTAAGGAGTTCAAAATCGATAACGCCACCGGGCTAAGAAAGCAGGAACTAATTTTTTCCCTCCTCCAGGCTCAAACCGAACACAACGGCATGATATTCGGAGGGGGAGTGCTGGAGACGCTACCCGATGGTTTTGGATTTTTAAGGGCTCCAGAGTCTAACTACCTGCCTGGGCCTGACGATATTTACGTATCCCCTAGCCAGATTCGTAGGTTTAACCTTAGAACTGGCGACACTGTATCCGGACAGATTCGGCCGCCTAAGGAGAGCGAGCGTTATTACGCACTCCTAAAAGTAGAACAATGTAACTTCGAGGACCCCGAAGAGATTACCCGTGATAAGATCCTCTTCGATAACTTAACCCCGCTGTACCCTGATGAGCGCATTCGCTTAGAGACAGAAACCAAAAATTTCTCCATGCGCATCATGGATATGATGACCCCCATCGGTAAAGGCCAGAGAGGCTTAATAGTCTCGCCGCCTAGGACCGGTAAAACCATCTTGCTGCAAAATATCGCCAACAGCATAACCAAAAATCACCCCGACGTGGCCTTAATAATGCTCTTAATCGATGAGCGGCCCGAAGAGGTGACCGACATGCAAAGATCGGTTACCGGCGAGGTTATAAGCTCAACTTTCGATGAGCCGGCCACTCGTCACGTCCAGGTGGCCGACATGGTCATTGAAAAGGCCAAAAGGCTAGTTGAGCACAAGCGCGATGTGGTCATTCTTCTAGATTCCATTACTCGCCTCTCTAGGGCCTACAATACGGTCGTGCCTCCATCGGGTAAGATTTTATCCGGCGGCGTGGACTCAAACGCCCTCCACCGACCCAAGCGCTTCTTTGGCGCGGCTCGAAACGTTGAGGAGGGGGGATCTTTGACCATCATCGCTACGGCCTTAATCGACACCGGTAGCCGCATGGACGAGGTTATCTTCGAGGAATTTAAAGGCACCGGCAACATGGAGATCCACTTGGACCGCAAGTTAAGCGACAAGAGGGTCTTCCCGGCCATGGACATCAACCGCAGCGGCACCCGCAAAGAGGATCTTCTTTTAACCGACAAGGAGCTTAACAGGATCTGGATCTTAAGAAAACTTTTAAGTCCGCTCAATCCCGTTGACAGCATGGAATTTCTCCTCGACAAGATGCGCGGCTCTAAAACCAACAGTGAATTTTTAGATTCCATGAGCGCTTAAACCGCGAAAATTGTGCGCCGCCAAAATTGTGAGGAGCAAGAGATGGATCTGTCAGATCACGATAAGTTACTAATTATTAAGTTTTTTTGTCGAAAAATACAGGAAGCGGCTACGACTTACGGGAGAGATTTTTCGTCCTTAACTGGTAACTTTCATTATATATCACTTTTATCTATGTACTTAATTCAGATAGGCGGTCAATGCGAAAAGTTGACCGATGAATTTAAAGAAATTAATAGTGAAATTTCTTGGAGCGTATTGATTGACTTTAAAAATAAATTGATAACCAGCTTTTTCTCTTCAGATATTGTTGATATTTGGAACCTATCAGGAGAATGCGCGATTAAACTATTTGGGCTGTGCCGAGAGAAATTAGGCGATGAGGAATTTAGTTTCCCGTCATTTTTAAATTAGGCCCTTTCTTAGTTTTTCGTGGTCAGTTTCCCGTGGGTCTGACGTTTAAACCGCGACGCCGTTAAAATCGTTTAAATTGTCAGTTTGCCTTGCGGCGATTATTGTGCTAAATTTATGAGGCTGGGACGATAAATTTTAGCCTACCCTCAAGGGATATGCTCTCTAAAATGGAGCATGATTGAGTAAAGTAAGGCGCCCTGTCCAAGTCCCTGGCTAGGGAGACAGAGATGGGGCTTTGAATATTGGACCATAAGGGCCTCAAGTTATTTTCAGTAAAGTCCAAGATGGTTTTGTTTCGCTATTAGTTATATTGGGTCCAAAGCCCCGGTTAAGGTCTTAACTAGGTTCCACCATAAGGGTCCTTCATGAAGGCTGACGGCCACATTTTACCTGCCTCTCCAGATATTCCCATCGATCTCCAGGTGCAGAGGCGCTTAGGTGATATTGGTCGTTTGGTCAGCTTGCCTCAGACCACTTTCCGCCTGCTCAGCTTACTGATGGACGAAGACACCTCGGCTAAAGATCTCCAGGCGGTAATTGAGATCGATCCGGCTTTGACGGCCAAGATCTTAAGCTTATCCAACTCCCCGATTTACGCCACCCGGGAACCTGTCTCCACCGTTCAAAGAGCCATTACCATCATAGGTTTTAACGAGCTCGAGGTCCTGGCCATGGGCATGGGTCTAGCTGAGACCTTTGACATTAGAAAGGTCCCGGCGGGATTTGACAGCCAAGCCCTTTGGCTCCACTGCCTAGCCGTGGCCTGGATATCGAGGGAGCTAGCCGCCGTCACCGGGGCGGCTGACCCGGGGGAAGCCATGATCGCCGGCATCCTCCACGAATTGGGGACTTTGATTTTAATCTCCAAGTTTCCGGTTAACTTTCAGCAGATTTTAGATCTCATTAATTCCGGCATGAACTTAAGGACGGCGGAAACGACCCTAAGCTTAAGGCATGAGGTCATAGGCTACCATCTGGCCAGAAATTGGAGTTTACCTGAGGTCTTTCAAAACGTCATTTTATACCACCACGATCCGGAGCGGGCCGGAGCCTTTCAAAAAGCCGCCTCCATAGTGGCTTTGGCCGATAATTTGGCCCACAAAACTGGCTATGAGCTAAAAATTGAGAACTTAGAAATTAATCTACCTGTTATCTTAAAAATACTAAGTTTTTCGGTTGATAGGCTCCAGATTTTTGTCAAAAAGGTCTTGGAAAATATCGTCAAGGTCGAGCCCCTTTGGGGAGAGATGGTCAATATCTCTAAGCCTAGCGCTCGAAAAGAGGGATCGTCTTTGACTTCAATTATGAATAAGCGCAACTAACGAGAAAAAAACTAACAATTACCTGTTTAATAACGAACAAAACCTGAAAAAGGGGTAAGGGGGCTTAGGACAGACAGACGACCGCCGGGTCCTTTGGGACCGGGAGGAAAGTCCGGGCTCCACAGGGCGCGGTGCTGGGTAACGCCCAGCGGGGGTAACCCCGGGCAAGCGCAACAGAAAGCAGACCGCCTTGAGCCTTAGGGCTCATGGTAAGGGTGAAACGGCGAGGTAAGAGCTCACCGGCCGGTCGGGCGACCGATCGGGCCAGGCAAGCCCCACCGGGAGCAAGGCCAAGTAGAGGGACACGGGCGGCCCGTCCAGTCCCCGGGTTGGTTGCTGGAACTTCGGGGTAACCCGAAGTCTAGAGGAATGGTCGTCGCCATGGGCCACAGCCGGGACTTGGCCCAGGGAACAGAACCCGGCTTATGACTGCCTAAGCCTCCTAAAGTCTGGTCACTCTCCCTGAGGTGTGGCCAGGGCCCCTTTTTTCCCGCATTAAAAGTCCCATTTTTTTCTTTTGGCTAGATGAATTTTTTTAAAAAATTCATCTAAATCAACCCCATATGACTAGCCGCCCATATACTTCCGCCATCATCGTAGCTGCCGGCCGCGGCCTAAGGTTTGACTCTAATGGCAACTCTCAGCCCAAACAGCTGAGACTTTTAGGCCCTAAACCGGTCATTAGCCTGACGGTGGAGGTGTTCGCTCAGCATCCGGATATCGATGAGGTAATCTTAGTTGTCCCTGGCGATCTTAGAGGGCTTTTTGAAGAACTCTTTGAGCCGTTTTTAGGGAGCATTCTTAAAATTACCTCTGGCGGCTTAAAGCGCACCGATTCCACCAAGGCCGGTCTTACCATAGCCAACCCCAAGGCCGAAGTTATCTTGGTCCACGATGGGGTCAGGCCCCTGGTTAGCCCCCACCATATTACTTTAGTTATCGAGGGGGCCATAGAAGAGGGCGCGGCCATTTTGGCCGTGCCCGTCCGCGACACCCTAAAAAAAGCCGATGATCTTGGCTTTATCAGTCAAACAGTCGATCGCCACAACCTCTGGCAGGCTCAAACTCCCCAAGGCTTTCGCCGGGAGATTTTAGAAAAGGCCATGGCCTTACGCAATCAGGCTACTGATGAAGCGTCGTTAGTTGAGGCCTTAGGAATTAAAGTTAAGTTGGTAGCCGGAGATATGGGGAACATTAAAATAACCGAGCCAAGCGATTTGGTGCTAGCCGCGCGCTTATTAGGCGGCGGCTTAAGGGTTGGTCAGGGCTGGGATTTTCATGCCTTTGCCCCGGCTCGGCCCCTTTTTTTGGGCTGCATCTTTATCGAAGATGAAATGGGGCTAGAGGGCCATTCTGACGCCGATGTCTTGGCCCACGCCTTAGTTGACGCCCTCTTGGGGGCGGCGTCTTTGGGAGATATTGGCCTCTATTTCCCGTCTAGTGAGGCCCGCTGGAAGGGGGCCTCAGGCGCCAAACTTTTGGAGCTGGCTTATAAGGCCGTAAAGGAGGCCGGCTACACTTTGGTCAACGCTGATTTAACCCTCATAGGCCAAAAGCCTAAGATCTCCCAATACCGCCAGCAGATGATAGAAGCTATGGCCTTGGCCATTGGCCAAAGTCCGCTAAATTTTAATTTAAAGGGCAAAACCACCGAAGGCCTAGGCTTTTTGGGCCGGGGTGAGGGCTTAGCCGCTCAGGCTACGGTCTTACTTTCAAAATCTTAAGCTAGCCAAAAAAAAGGGAACGGCTTATAAGGCCGTTCCCTTTAGGGCATGCCCTCCATGGCTTGAGGGGCGCCATCCTTGGCTTGATTGCGCCTGGGCGGATACGTATTAGCCGTCCGGCAACCCCCCGTCAGGGGTTTTTTTAACCCCGCTGACCGATGAGGAACCGCCAGGGTTAGTCAGACCAAGTTTCAACCTGACTCCTGCCGATTTGTACTTCTCCTCCTCAATTAGCTGCTTTAAGACCGCCACCTTTTCGACTTCCTCTAGGGAATACTGGCGTCGGCGAGTGTCGGTGCGCTCAGGTTTGAGATATTCGGAGAACTCTTTTTCCCAGTATCTAAGAGTTGTTTTCTTTACTCCGGTCATCTGGGAGACCTGGTCGATGTTCAGGCCAATTTTGTCGAGCAAATCAATCTGCGCCATACTGCTCCCTCCAAAACGTGAGGTTGTTGTGCGCAAGTCCGAGCGTCGGCGACGATATCTTGAGGATGAGCGGCCAAAATCGACTATTTAGATATACAATCAACCGACATAATACGACGAAACGCAAAATTTACCACATTGCTACGTTTTTAGTAATCCGATCCCAGGGGGATCGCTGTCTGCCGGCCCTACATCTTAGGGTTTTTCCGGCTTTGATATACTAATCGACATTTGGCGAAAAAAGTTAAATGGTTTTTTAGCCTCCGATGACATTTTTTTTTCTGGCCCCCGCAAACCCTTATCTGGCCAGGAAAAAAAAATCAAGCTAGAGAGTATTATTTAATGAATACTTCCGATAACCCGCGCGTGGTCGCCTTCTACGCCCTCTTAGATGTTCATGCCGGAGTCCGGCCAGAAGACGCCCTTAATGACCGTTGGGCCTTACTAAGCCCTCTTGATAGGGGTTTATGCTCGGCCTTGGTCTACGAGACCATCAGGCATAAACTTAGGTTAGAGGCCATAGTTAACCGTAAGGTTAAGAAGACCACCAAGTATCGGGTCAGGTTGGTCCTAATAATCGGCTTATGTCAGCTTCTTTTTTTTTGCCGAATGTCGCCCATAGCCATCACCCATCAAACGGTCGAGATAGCCAAAAAGTGCACTATCGGCTTCGATAAAGTTGTTAACGCTATCATGCGCTCTTGGCTTTACGAAAGAAAAGGCTCCAAGCCCTGGCCTAGGGAACGGGCGTCAGCGGGCTTAGGCCCCAACGAGCGGCTCAGTATTTTTTATAGCCATCCCGCTTGGCTGACCGAGCGGTTGGTGGGCGATTTAGGTTTTAGGGAGGCCAGAGCCCTAATGGTCGTCAATAACATCTCCGTCCCCCCAACTATTAGAATCAATCCCTTGGTGACCAGCCGTGAGGAATATGTCCTAACTCTCCCCTGGCCGACAAGTCCGACAAGGTGGTCGCCCTGGGGGTTAACTCTTTCTAAAGCGGCCGGACCGCCTGATAAATGGCCAGGCTATAACGAGGGCGCCTTTAACATTCAAGATGAGTCCTCACAGATATTAGGCTTATTAATCGGGGAACCAGATTCCATCTTAGATTGCTGCTCCGGTCGCGGCGGCAAGAGCTTGGCCATGGCCACCTTAAGGCCAGAGGCTAAAATAGTTTCAGTCGATAGACATCATGGCCGGTTAGAAGATCTAGAATTAGCCGCTAAAAGACTAAAAATTCCCAAGGTTCCCCAAGTTGTCCCCTGTAATATAGAAGAGCTTGAGGCTAAAGTTGTGGGAAATAATTTTGATCTGGTCGTTTTAGACGCTCCCTGTAGCGGCTTAGGCGTCATCCGCCGGAGGCCAGATCTAAAATGGGTCCGTCAGCCCCAAGATTTAACTACCTTACCTGAGACTCAATTTGAGCTAATTAATAAGGTCGCCGAATTTGTCGGACCAAAGGGCAAGCTCTTCTATTGTGTCTGCACTTACACTGACGAAGAGGGGCCAGATCTTATGCGCCGCTTTTTTTTGGCCAGGCCAGATTTTGAGCCATATACAATCAACGATATCGACGAGAGCTTAAGGGAACTTTTTATTGAGCCCGGCGGCCTTAGGATGTGGCCGCACATCCATGGGATGGATGGTTTTTTCTACGGTCTAGCCAGAAAAAAGGCCTAGTCACTTGTATCAAGACTTTTGAAGGAGTAGCATTTTAGAAGTAGCTGGTATGAGGAGTGCTTGGCATAAGATAGAGATCGGTATAAGGGAGCTTAAAATAAGGAGAGCGCGGCATAATAAGCATAAGCCCTATGCGCGTTACTTTTGGCCCTTTTTATGAGCGCACGGTACGTTATCACTAAAGTTATCAAGCTTGATGGGGCTTTTGAAGATAAGTTAATTGCCTTAGCCTGCTCGAAGGCTCGGTAAGGGGCGAGATCGCAGGACTGTTCGTTTTTTGGCCGAAAAAGCTGCCGCTCTACGCACGTTGAATCGAGGCCATCTAATAGCCTGGACGAGTCAGCCTTAGCCAAAAGGAAAGATAAAAAAAAATTTATGCTTGACCTAGTTTCAGAATAATGGTATAGATACAAATTCAGCCCTTTTTAGGGCCAGTTCCAGGGGGCCCAAGCTTTGGGGGCCTAAATATGATAACAGTTAATCTTAGTATTTTAGGGTTATTTGAGGAAACAATATGACTGCCAAGTCCGAAAGCAAGTCTTTTATGGCCAAGGAGAACGAGGTCAAGAAAAATTGGTACCTCGTCGACGCCGCTGGTCAAGTGGTGGGGCGCCTAGCCTCGGAAATCGCCGTCCGCTTAAGGGGCAAGCACAAGGCCATTTACACCCCCCACAACGATACCGGTGACTTCATCGTGGTGGTCAATGCTGACAAGATCAGATTTACTGGCCGCAAACCAGAACAAAAGCTTTACACCCGCTATAGCGGCTTCATTGGCGGTCTTAAGCAGACCACGGCTAAGACCTTGATGGCCTCTAAGCCCCGTGAAGTCATTATGCACGCCGTTCGCGGCATGCTGCCCAAAAATAGTTTAGGCCGTAGGCAGCTAAAAAAACTTAAGGTCTACGCCGGGGGCGAGCATCCCCATGCGGCTCAAAAGCCCGAGCCGCTGGTCCTCACCCCGAAGAATTAAAATTTTAGGTTTATGGTCCATAGGCCCTTGAAGTAACAGCGATTAACAGGGAGAGCTAGATTTCATGTCCACCAACAAGTACTATGCCACGGGCAAACGCAAGACAGCCATAGCCAGGGTGTGGATGACCCCGGGGGCCGGCCAGATCAGGATTAACCAAAGGCCGATTGAGGAGTACTTCACCGGCGACACGCTTAAGATCGTCGCCCAGCAGCCCTTGGTTTTAACCAGCACCCAAGGTCAGTTTGACTTCTATATCCTGGCCTCAGGCGGCGGCGTCACTGGTCAGGCTGGCGCTGTGCGCCACGGCATAGCCAAGGTGCTTCAGACCTACGAGCCAAGCCATCGGGCCGTCCTTAAGAAGGCCGGGTTATTGACCCGCGACGCCAGGGAAAAAGAGCGCAAAAAGTACGGTCAAAAGGGAGCCAGGGCTCGCTACCAGTACTCCAAGCGCTAATCGCCTTTTGGCACAATTTTTGGGTATTATTATCTATAGCCCGGGGCCTTAAGGGGTCCCGGGTTTATTTTTAGCTGAATACTTTTAGTTAAAAATTTTTTGCCTGAAAACTTTTAGCATAATTTTTTTGTCTGTAATTTTTCGACCGTTCGCCCGGTCAAGGGGATCTGCTCATGAGGTTGGGTGTCATTGGGGCTACCGGCTACGCTGGTTTAGAGCTTCTGCGGTTATTAGCCTTTAGATCTTTTGATGAGGTGGTTTTAGTTACCTCCCGTCAGGAGGCCGGACAGAAGCTGGTCGATTTTTTTCCGGCTCTTAAATCTCTAGCCAACTACGACGATCTGGTTTTAAGTCCGCCGGTCGATCTGGAAGGGAAGGCTGATATTTTTTTAATGGCCGCTCAGCATGGGGCGGCTATGAGCTTAGCGCCTAGCCTTTTGGCTAGCGGGGCTAAGGTTATCGATTTATCGGCCGATTATCGGCTGCGCGATCCTCTTGAGTTTGAAAAATGGTACGGTCCTCACGCATCTCCTGAATTATTACCAACTGCGGTTTATGGTCTGCCTGAGATATACGGCCCTCAAATTAAAAAAGCTAACCTAGTTGCTAACCCCGGCTGCTACCCGACGAGCGTTATCTTGGCTTTAGCTCCCATTATGCGCCAAGGCATTTTTAATCCATCTGAAATAATCATAGTCGACGCCAAAAGCGGGGTCACCGGGGCTGGTCGGACGCTCCAAGCCGGCTATTTATTTACCGAGGTCTACGATAACTTTCGGGGTTATAAGATAGTTGGTCATCGGCACACCCCGGAGATGATCCAGGAGCTAAGTTCTTTACTCGCAATGAAGGTAAAGCTTTCTTTTACCCCGCACTTGGCGCCCATTAACCGGGGCATTTTATCGACTATATATCTTAGGTTAAACGTAAAAATACCGTTAAAAGATCTCTATAACCAATATGAGGCCTTTTACCAGGGCTGCCGGTTTGTCCGGGTAAGAAATCAGATCCCGGAGACGGCCAACGTGCGCGGCACAAATTTCTGCGATATGGCCCTTTTTTATGATGAAGCAAATGATCTCTTTAAGATAGTTTCAGTTATTGATAACATCTGCCGCGGGGCCGCCGGTCAAGCGGTGGTCAACTTAAATTTGATGACCGGACGCCAAGAAGACTGCGGTTTAGACTATGGGCCTCTAAGGCCGTAAATATCAAATAAGATCTAGACATGCTCAAAGAAAAAGCCCGGGCCTTTGGCTCGGGCTTTTTCTTTGAGCTTTTTGTTAGTCTTAGATCTGAGAGCTTAGGTAGCCTGGCTCGGGCTTGGTGTTTTGGCTAGCGTACTTAGTAAAAAGAGTCTGGTTTCGGATGAGATCTTCAATGGTTTGCTGGAGGACGTTTAGGTTTTCTTCTAGGTAATTGGTAAGTTTAGCTTCCAGTTCCAGCATCTCAGAGAGCGAAGAAATTAACCGGCGCTCAATATCGGGGTCTACGTCTTGGGAACTATCCTTCTGGCCTGGCTCCATTTGGCTTTGGGCGGCTTTTTCGGCTTGGCGGGTTTTGGTAATGACCTCGATACCAGAAGTGGTAAAGTCAAACAGATCTCGCCTGGCCTCGACATAGTGCTCCCAAAGAGACGGGTCTAAGTATTCGTCGACATCTCTATGCTCAAATGGTATTTTTTGAGAGTCAGCTATCTTGTTAGCCATGGCCCGGTCCAAGGCCAGGCACTTATCGCAGGCTTCCATGGTTTTTTCCCACAAGGCTAAAGCCCTTTCGCGTTTGTAGTCGTTCACTTTTTAGTGCCCCCTTTGGCAAAGCGCTGGTAGTAGGTTAGCTAGCTTGCGCAGTGAGTCGTCTAGCTCAAATTCCAAGACGTCAGCTAAGTAAATCCAATCTTTTTGTTCTTGAAGGTTTATTAAGTTGTTTAAGACTTCCAAAAGAGATTCCAGATATTCGTTAAGGGAGGTGGCGCCGGCGTTATCGGCCCCTTGGTAAAGCCCTAAGACGTGCCTGGTCTGCTCTAAAAGGGTCATTAGCAGATGCAGGGCTTCTAAAAAGTTTAAAAAATGTTCGTTGGCTTCCTGCTCGTCACCGAGCCGGAAGGTCTCGA
>JAITJB010000241.1 GCA_031279155.1 Deltaproteobacteria bacterium
CCAGCCTTGAGCATGTAATTTCGGCCTTTAGAATCGGCTTCGGTTTCATCGGCCCGGGAGTTGGCCAACATGGCCTGGATGGTGGCGCCGGTGGAGCCTATCATTAAAGCTTGGCCTAGGGCCGCCGTGTTTTGTCCGCCGCCGCCGCTAGCGGCTAAGGCAATGCCAGCAATCAAGCCGGCTAGGTTTAGTAAACTGGCCGATCTAGCCCCTTCGGAACGCCTGGCAAAGTGCCGGCTAGTTATGTGGGCTATCTCGTGGGCCAATATGGCCGCCATCTGGCCTTCGTTTTCCAAGGTGTCGATGGTCCCGGTGTGGAGGTAGATATAGCCGCCTGGCACGGCGAAGGCGTTTAGGTAAGAGCTTTTAATGATATAGAAGTGGTAGGGGAAGGGCTGTTTGCCGGCGGCCTTGAGTACTCTTTGGCAGACGGCCTGAAAATAGGCGTTAACTATCGGGTCATCGTAGATAAGCCCCTCAGAAGCGATCTCGGTGTGGACCTTGCGGCCAATGATAATCTCATCTTGTTGGGATAAGGCCGCAGCTTGGGATGCTTGAAGGAGTATTAAGGCTAATATCAAGGGTATTATAGTTAGCCTGTTTGTTAGCCTAACTATTAGCCTTAAAAGGGGGACCTCGGACCATATGGCGGCTTTGGCTGGAAGGGGCATTTAGCTCAGCTTTCCTTCCGAAAGTTTGACTTTCGGGTTTCTCAAAGGGTTGGGGCCTTAGGGAGCGGCTAAAAAACTAGAGAGCTAGAAAATTTTAGAAAAACTTAGCCGCCTCAGTCTGAGCTCTGAGGTTTAGGGCTAAAAAAGTGCTTTTAGCGCCGACCTAAGCGCCGGAAGGTCCAGGCCAGAGCGGCTACGGCCAGGATGATTAAGGCCGCCCCTAGCCAGGCCATAGTGGTTGAAGCTTTAACCGTGACCCTAAAATCTAAGGCCGATTGGGCTTTTTCGCCTTGGACGTTTAGGCCCAGGGCGTAATCGCCAACTAGGGCGTTGGGGGCCGGGGTTACGGTCATGGAAACCTCAACCGGGTTAGAGCGCGGGGGCAGATCGCCTATGGTCTGAGGGCTGAAGGTTACTTCCCAATTGTCGGGTTTGACAGCTAAAAAGCTAATTTTTTGTTGATTAGCTGAGCCGTCGTTGATGACAAAGATGGAGACGGTAACGGGCCGCCCGACTTCGGCGGTTAGCGATAGTAGCTCGTTGGTCGTAAGGGCCCTTATTTTATAGGTCCCGGTTAAGTTTACCGTAAGCTCGGTTTCTGCCGAGCCAGAGGGCTGTTCGGCTTTGACCTTGACCTGGTAGGATCCCGCCTCAGCTTGGAAGGCTGGCGTAAGATCTAAGGACACCGTACGGCTCTGGCCCTTGGGGACCTGAATTGAAGAGATCTGTTTGTCTTCATAGCCAGGCTTAAAAGAGGCGTCCCAATCTTTGGGGGCTTGGGCCGTAAGGTTTACTAGGGCATCTTCTGGACTATTGTTGCGGATTTCTAGTGAAAAAGAAAAGCGCCCGTCACTTGGACCAAAAATCTCCGGATACGAGGTGGTTAACGTCAGAGCTTCGCGGCTGATTTTAGAGTCGGTCACCAAAAGGGTAGTCTGACATTCAACCGTCTTACCACTTATGAGACCCGAAATTTTAATTGTAAAATCGTAATTTCCTAAGGGGATGGTCCCATTATAGTCAGGGGGGGTGGCGGCTAAAGTTAAGGCCGCCGTTTCCTCAGAAACGAGATATATCCCCGATAAAATAGTGTTAAACCTTCTTATCTGCGTTGTCCAGCCGCTCGGGGCGTTGGTAACCTCGATATTGAAAGTCTCGCCTTTATAGCCCCGGTTAACTAAGGATATTTCTAACTCAATACTGTCTTCTGGCGAGATGACCTGGCCTTGATAGACAAAGGCCGCTTCAAGATCGTAGGGAGCAGCCATGAAAGGAGTTGAATGCTCTTGGGCCAGGGCCGCTCTGATGGTAAAAATGCTGATTACGATGGCTAGCGATATGACAAAGAAAGTTTTAACTCTAGACATGCGAAAAATTTTTAGCCTCTAGTTTGACAAATTTAAGCCAACACGGCCTACCCGTGAATAAAAAAATTATAGCACACAATTTTGGTAGATTTAAAATTAGGCCTTTGTCAAGCTAATGAGCCAGAGACAATAGCCGCAAATAAAGACCACCAAAGGTAAGACCAAGGAATTAAACTTAACTTGGGAGCGGAAATAAATTTTAATCACCTCAAAGGCCCCCCCGATCCAGACTAAAAAGCCCGCCACAGCCAAAAAAGGCCATTTTTGGTCCATAGGGGGCAGATCGGTGTAGAGGCGCAAGTAAGCTTTAGCCTGAGCATCTAGAGCTTGACCATCTAGAACTTGCTCATTGGCTTGATGTCCTAGCTTGTTTTCGGCTAGAAGTTGGGCGATAACGGGATTGATTTTCTCCAGGAGATCTTTTCGGGGCAGGTAGAAACTGCGGGCGGCGATTAAGGCGCTTCTGAGCCTTAACAAACTTAAGAGAGCTAAGGGCTTGCGGCCTTCTTTAAGATGATTGTTGGCTAAAGCCAAGAGTTCTTCGGCGGCCTTTTGGCTGGATCCCAAAGGGGCGTACCAATTTAAGGCCTGGAAATAATGGCGGTCAGCCGAATCAAATTGGCCCAACGCTACGGCGGCCCTGGCCAGTTCTAGCTCGCTTCTAGCCCGCCTTTCGGTGAGTATTCCCATAAATACTAGGAAAGCTAAGACTGAGAAAAGAAAGACCGCTATTTTGGTTTTAAGGTTTTCTCTCATTGGCTTGGTCCTAAGGAACTATTTTCATTGGATAGATCGCTATTATCTGGAGGCATAATCAAGTTATCCCGAAATTTAATAACCGCCTGACCAGAGTTACTTAAGCCCTGCCGGAAAAAATAGGCGGCTTTTTCGTCTAAGAAATCTACGGCCGCCTTTTGGGAGCGGTTTTTAGCCAGATAAGAGCCTAGTCTTAAGGCTATCTCAACGTCCAGGGGATCGACCTCGGAGGCTCGATAGAGGTTGGCCATAGCCGCCTCTATGTTGCCGAGTTTATCATAGTTACTACCCAAAAGATAATAGCTATAACCAATACTGGGATCTAAGGCGATGAGAGTCTCAAATTCAGCTGTGGCTTCGTGGTAGCGTTTCTGCTGGACCAGGAGCTCACAAAAAAAGGCTTGGGCGTTTATCCCTGCGTCGTAGGGAATCAAGAGCCGACCGCTGACCGGGTCGGAGAAGCGGGCCTTAAAATGGCGCATGACTTTTTCAGCCGAAGCGTAATCGCCTTGTTCGGCGATAAACCCTAATATTGGCCGAACAATATAAAAGAGATAAGCCGGGGCCTTTCGGGCCAAAGGCGGGTCGGTCCCTTCGGCTAATCGGTCAAAATAGTCCATTAAGCGAGAGAGGTAGAGACCAAATTCGCCGGCATGAGCGGCCTCTTGGGCGGCTGAGTTATCGGCAAGCAGGCGGCCCAGAAACATGAAATTGGGATCTGGTTTAATATAAGGCGATAAGAGGCTGGCGTCCTCGGAAAATTGGATATAAATTTTTCGCCCGCTATCTAAGTTTAAATTTAAAAAAGCTGAGTAATAGTTTGGCTCTAAGTAAGATGTGAATTGCCCGTCGCTATTTTTAGGTAATAAAGCCAAGGGAAATCTTTGGTTATTTGGGGGCGGGGTGTTTCTAGCTTGGTAAAGCCACGGCCAGTTGATGAGGGTTACATCTGGCCTAGCTGAATAGATGGCTTGGATAGCCGCAGCTGAAAACCAATTGTTACTTTGTAAAACCACGGACTCAGGAGGCAGATTGACAAAATCAGGCCAGAACATCTCGGTGGCCAGAAAACCAGCTTCGGTCTCCCGCTCTTGATAGCGAGCAGGGGCCAAAATGAGCGTTAGAAAGACGGCTAAAAGAGCCGCGATGGCGATCCCCGCCCGACCAGGCTGGAGGTGGCGTAGGAAACGGCCTAGCTCGCCTAGGCCCAAAGATAGGAGGATAAACCAAGCTAAGACCGAAGGCAGAAAGGCTGAGACCCCATCGATCCAGTAAAAAAAGAAGCCCATGTTGATCAATATAAGTGTTACTAGGGCTACGGAGAGGATTTGGTAATATCGCCATAAGAAAACCAAACCCCATATGACCAAAGGCAAAGCTGGCCAGAAAAAGACAGAGGTTAGGTTTTGGAAATGAAATTTTAGATAGAAAAAAAGTTTATTAAAGGCCAACAAGCCGCTGGCGTGGACATCGCTGTCTTTGGCGTCGGAGACGTGATAGAAAAATCTCTCCAGGCTATTGGGGTAGCCAAAATTGATGGGTAGATAATCGATATTGGCCCGGATAAATAAAAATATGTATACCGATAGGCCAACCAAAAACACTATGGCCAAAAAACCGATCCTCGTAGCCGCTCCATGGATCGGGCCCTTAGGGATAACGGCCTTTCTAGGGGCGCCTAGTAAAGTAAGAAGCAGTAGTACCGGTAGATACAGGGCCAAAGCGGCGTGGTTGCCGCAAGATAGGCCGTAGAGAAGTCCTCCGGCGTAAAGCCAGGCTATTGACCGCCCCTCAAACCAAGAGGCCGCGCAGTAAAGGAGGCCCACGATAAATAAGAGATTTAAGGAATAGACCTCAACTTCGATCGAAGCAGCCCAGATCGGGCTGGCCAAGGCCATGGCCGGCAGAGCTGTCCACAGCCATGGCAATGACGGTGGGGAGTCCTTTTTGAGATTATGGATTTTTGCCAGCAAAAGGCCCAAAAAGAAAATTGTGGCTCCGCCGGCTAAGGCGCTAAACACGCTGACCCTAAAACCTAGCGAACCCAAGGGCAGCCAAGTTAGGATCTTGGCCAAAAGATTGTATGTGGGAAAACCAGCCGGATGGGCGATATCTAGGTAGGTAGCGGTGACCACAAGTTCCGGCCCGTCACGAAAGCCCAAAGATGGGGTAACGCAGGCCACGTAAAACATGGTGACGGCCAGAGAGAAAAAAAACAATAAATAGTAGTAAGATTTCTGGACCGCAGCATCGGTTCTAATTTGTGTGGACATGACACATCCAAGGCAGTGGCTTATTTAATGGCGCGATGGGGTAGCGTAAAACAATACATAGGCGAAAATAAAAAAACCAAGCCCCACCGCAGGGCGGGGCTTGGTACATATGTGGACTGAAAAAGGCGTTGAGATCTTACCAAGAGAATTCTGTAACTGTAGAAGAGCCGGTGGTCACAGTGATAGAGCTGGCACTATTGTAGGCGTAAGAGGTGCTGCCAGGAGCCCTGTGATGAACCGTAAAATAAAAGCCTGGGATATTGGCGGCATTGGTGGTTAGGGAGATGGAGCCGTAAATAACGTTTTGGTCTCTAGTGAGGCCGGCATCAGCGACGAGGCTGGCATAGGCATCAGTGTAATGGCTCTTGGTAGCGAAGAACGCCTCTTCAGCAGTGGCCACTGCATGGTAAGCGGACTGCGCGGCGTTGTCCTGGGCGCCCTTGCGATAACGGGCATACTGGGGGATGGCGATGGCGGCCAAAATACCAATGATGGCCACGACGATTAAGAGCTCAATAAGGGTGAAGCCTTCGCGCTTCTGCTGCAGTTTGCTGATCATGTTTTAGTTCTCCTTAGAAGAATTTAGCCAATAGGCTAAGATGTGATTCCAGGCTCTTGGGCCCGGTTTAAGTAGTAGACAAAGTTGACTTACTCGTGAACCCTGTTGAAGTTACTCCCTAGCAAACCTTGGGCCAAAATCGGATGATTTAAAAAATCATGAAAAAAAAGAGCTATTATCAAAAGATTATTTTTAGAAAATTTTCGGTTTTTGTTTAAGCCTTTCCAAATAAGCATGGGTTCTTAGGAGACTCGCCAGAGGCTAGAATAAAAAAAGAAAATAAAATCAGATAGTTATCTTAGAAAGTTTGACGCGGGCTTAAATTTTGGGTTTAATTTTTTGTCCGTCCGAACAAATGTCTGGTCGTGAAAAGCGCAGTTTACGTCTACCCAAACTTTTAGAGTCAGAAATTACTCTGTTGCCAGTCGTCAAAAGTGGTTAAATTTAATATATATATGTATATATGGTAAAAAATTTAAAAATAAAATAAACTAGGAAGATAAATAAATTAAATAGTCATAATAATAGAATTTAGCCAGCTATTAATGCTCAAAGGTTAATAACGACACAAATCCAAGTAAATTAAGGTTAGAAAGAGTGGATTGGCGCCATGCAAAATTAGAGATATTTTGACTA
>JAITJB010000336.1 GCA_031279155.1 Deltaproteobacteria bacterium
CTCCTGGCCGGCTTGGCCTTTATGGCTGTTCCGGTCTATATCTTTCCGGTTTGCCAATACGCTAAAACGGCTAATATCGAAGAGCCGGTCATGGGGAGCTCTCAGGCCCATATGTCCGACCAAGCTGAGCATAGTGGGCATAGCGGGCATAGTAGCCATAGTAGCGATCATGTTATGGTCGCCGAAGCCGCCCACATGGTCTGTTATTATACGGCCAGGGCCGAATTGGGCGTGGGGCTTTTAGTTATTTTTGGAAGCTTGGCGCTATTTTTTTGTTTTGATAGCCGCTTTCGGGCGGGCGTCTTTTTGATGCTCGCGGGCAGCTCAATTTTGGGGGGCTTACTACCAACATGGTTAATTGGGGTCTGCCCAGGGGCCTCGATGCCCTGCCGGGTAGGGACTCTCCCGGCCCTAGTTGTTTTGAGCGCCTTTTTTCTGGTTTTCTGCCTTATCTGTCTAGCCATTAACGCCGGGGCCGCCAAAAATGTCCGAAAAACCCTTGACCATTCTTAGACTTTCTCTAACCAACGTCTTAGCTAAGCCCTGGCGAAATTTCGGCTTGGCCGCCTTGGTGGCCGTCTTCTCCATGGTCCTTTTCGCCGGGACGGTTATCGACCGCCAGCTCAGTAAGGGTTTAGAGAGCCTATCTCAAAGGTTGGGGGCCGATCTGCTCATCGTCCCCTACGGCTATGAGCGGACGGCTAAGGCCGCCCTCTTAAGGGGCGAGCCGGGGACGTACTACATGTCGGATGAGGTTTATGAGCGGCTAAAAAACTTTCCCGGGGTAACCATGGCCACCCCTCAGTTTTTCTTAGCAAGCCTTGCTACCAGCTGCTGCTCAGAGAGAGTCCAGATAATCGGAATCGATCAAAAAAGTGATTTTTTAATGACCCCCTGGCTCGATAGTAAAGTTGGGGACATGGGGCTTACCGATATAGTTACTGGATCTAAACTTAATATCGAAATAGGCGGCCAGCTCTATTTTTTTGGTCAGATCCACACCGTGGTAGCCAAGATGGAACCCACGGGCATGGGGCTTGATACTTCCGTTCTCCTCCCTATAGAAGGCGTTAGGGGTCTTATTGGATCAAATCCGGAATTACTCGAAAAACTCCAAAACCCAAAGTCTCTCATTTCAGCTGTGGCCCTTAAAATCGACCGTTCCCTTAAGGTCAAAGACGTGGCCAACGCCATCATGAAAGACGCGGCTTTGGAGTATAACCTCGATATGGTTTTGCCCGACGCCATCGTAACAGAGACCTCAAGGCAGTTGGCCGGCTGGTCGCGCTTGACGGCCATATTGGCCATGGGGCTTTGGGTCTTAGCCTTTTTAGTTTTAATTTTGGTTTTTTCCATAACGGCCGGCGAAAGAAAGAAGGAATTTGGCGTCTACCGCCTTTTGGGGGCCAAGAGATCTTGGTTGGGCCGGTTAATTTTAACCGAAGCTTTTTTGGTCTCCCTTGGCGGGGCTTTGATAGGACTAATATTAGCTTCTTGCGCCATCTTTCCCTTCCAAGCTTTAATTTTTGGATCTCTAGGTTTGCCCCATCTGCCGTTAACTCCATCGGAAATAGCCATTAGGTGCTTATTTACTTTAGTTTTAGCTCTCATAGTCTCCCCTTTGGCCGTCTTAAGGACGGTACTTTCGATAACCCGCCGGGAGGCCGGCGAGATCTTAAGGAGCGCTGATTGACCATCTTAAAAGCTACCCACCTGACTAAGCGCTTCAAAAGGGGCGATAAGAGCTTTGAGGCCGTAAGTAACGTAAGTTTAGACGTCAAAAAAGGCGAGGTTGTTTCCATTATCGGCCGCTCTGGCTGCGGTAAGACCACTCTCTTAAACCTCTTAGCCGGTTTAATCAATCCCGATAGCGGCCAGGTCGAATTAGATCAGATGGCCATCCACTCTATGCCCGACGATGAGCTTACGACCATCAGAAACCGCAAAATTGGTTTTGTGCCCCAGGGCAAAAGTTTACTAGGCTCTCTTTCGGTTTTAGATAACGTGCGTTTACCTTTATTTTTGGCTAAAAATGGCCAAGATAGCCGCCAGAGAGCTTTAGATCTCTTAAGGGCCTTGGGTATTGGGGAACTTGCCGATAGCCAGCCGGCCTCGCTTTCGGGCGGCGAACTGAGGCGAGCGGCTTTAGCTAGGGCCCTTATCGCAAGCCCGCTCTTAGTTATCGCCGATGAGCCGACTTCGGAGATGGACGGAGGTTCGGCTGAGAGCTTTTTAAATTTGGTAAAGCTTTTTAACGATCAAGGCATGACCTTTATCATGGCCACCCACGATATGAAGGCCGCCGAAATCTCAGGTAGGGTCCTTAAGATGGACTTAGGGGTCTTAGAGTAAAGGCCCCAAACAGCCCATAGCTAAAGGCTTTTCTTGACAGAAAAGCCCAACTAGGCTACGATCTGCCGTATTAGGCGACGGCAATTAGTTTTTTTGGTGGCGTTTCGTATAATTTGCCCTCGCCATGATATAGGGCGCCGCTTGCGGCCTAAGAGGGAATCCCGTGTGACTCGGGAACGGACCCGCCGCTGTGATTGGGGACTTGGGAAATATCGGCTAAGGGCTAAAAGCCTTTGAGCTGAGCCACTGGCTAAAAGAAGCTGGGAAGGCTATTTTCTAGGGATGAACCAATAGTCAGAAGACCTGCCCTATGTCAGTTAAATTCCCAAGGCTCCGGCGTCGGGTTTAGGGGAGGGGTGGGCCTAGGCTTGCTCTTAGTTATTTTCGGGATGAAATCGGAATCCTGGAAGGAGAAATCCTTCTGGGCTTTTTTTTTGATTAGAGTTAAAAGTCAAAAAATTTAACAAGGAAACCTATGACCGATATTATCCTTGAGGTTAAAGATCTGACAGTTGGCTATAAAAAGCCGGTATTATCAAATTTATCTTTTAAAGTCATTAAAGGCATGTTTGTGAGCCTTTTGGGCCCAAACGGTGGGGGTAAGACCACGCTTTTAAGGACGATTTCTAGGCATATTGAGCCAATATCCGGAAAAATATTTCTTAAAGGCCAGCCAATTTCCAGCTTCAAACCCCTAGATTTTGCTCGGGTGGTTAGCGTCGTCTTAACTGACCGGGCTATCCCGCCGCTCTTATCGGTCTTAGAGTTTACGGCTTTGGGCCGTTATCCCCACTTATCACTTATGGGCCGGATGACTGACCAAGATTACCGGGCCGTGGAGGCGGCCTTAGCGGCGGTTAAAGCCGTCCATTTGGCCGACTGTTTTATCGATCAGTTAAGTGACGGCGAGCTTCAAAAGGCTATCTTAGCCCGGGCCCTGGCCCAAGAGCCTGAGCTTATGATCTTAGATGAGCCGACCTCCCACTTGGACCTCAAACACCGAGTTGAGGTGATGGGCATCTTAAGGAGCTTATGCTCGGCCAAGGGCCTTACGGTCATCGCCGCCCTCCACGATGTCGATGTGGCGGCTAAGATTTCCGATCAAGTTTTAACCGTCAGAGCCGGGCAAATGACGGCTAGCGGCCGGCCAGAGGAAATTTTGAGCTCCCAAGCCGTAAAAGATCTCTACGATTTTGATCAAGCCGGTTTTTCGCGCCTCCTAGGCGGGGTAGAAGTCCGAGGCGACGGGCTTTCGGGCCGGGCCTTTGTGGTTTCTGGCCGCGACCGGACGGCTATGGCCTTAAGGTTACTTAGTAAACGCGGTTACGCCTTAGCGGCCGCAGTTCCCGACGATAGCGATCTCGACGCCCACGTGGCCAAGGCTCTAGGCGGCTTGGTCTTTTCCCCTACTAGTGAAAACAAGGAAAAATACGTCGATTCAGCCAAAGAAGCTTTAGGCGACTGCTCGCTCTTAGTTGACGGCTTAGGCGAGGAAGGCCCGCTGGCCGGGCGTGAACTGGTGGCCGAAGCCAAGAGGCGGGGCTTACCGGTATTAAGCTTAGATAATGGTAATTTAAATTCTCTCATCGCCTTTTTGGATAATCTCTGAGGCCATCATGATTGTTATCGAAGATCTTCGTAAATCTTACGGCCAGGCCAAGGCCTTAGATGGACTATCGCTTAGGGTTTTAGAAGGCGAGCTATTCGCGTTTTTAGGCCCCAATGGGGCCGGGAAAACCACGACCATTAGGATTTTAACCGGGCTAACCAGGCTAGACTCAGGAATAGCCACGATAAACGGCCTTAATATCGAAAAAGAGCCCTTAGCGGTAAAAAGGCTCTGCGGCTTAGTCCCCCAACAAGTCAACCTCGATGGCGAACTTAGCGTATTAGAAAACCTCGATATCCACGGGCGGCTCTTTGGGCTCAGCCGCAGGGAGCGAAAGGAAAAAGCCGAAGAATATCTTACCTACGTGGAAATGCTCGATAGAGCCCACAATCAGGTGAAAACCCTCTCAGGCGGCCTTAAAAGAAGATTGACCATCGCCCGGGCTCTTATACATTCGCCTAAAGTGCTTTTTTTAGATGAGCCGACCGTGGGTTTGGATGCGGCCATCAGGCGCCGGATTTGGAGTTTGATTAAAAAGATATCGCGAAGCGGCGTAACCGTCTTTCTGACCACCCACTACATAGAAGAGGCCGAGTTTTTGGCAACTAACGTAGCCTTTATCGATAGCGGTAAATTACTAGCCATCGATAGCCCCAAAGCCATCATCGATGAGCTCGGTCAGTGGGCCGTAGACGTCTACGAGGGGGAGGGGACTAAGACTTTTTTCTTTGGCGACCGCATCGAGGCTAGCGACAAGATAAGCCAACACCCCGGGAGCGGCTCCATCCGCCGGGTTAACTTAGAGGACGCCTTTTTGGCTAAGACCGGAAAAAGAGTGGACTAATGGGAGCCTTTTTTGCGGTGTATTTTAGGGAAATGCTGATTTTAAAGCGCAGGTTCTTTAGGCAGGCCTTGGGCATGGGGGTTTCGCCTCTACTGTACATGCTGACCTTTGGCTGCGCTTTAGGCGGAACGGTTAGCTTAGATGGTCGGTCGTATTTGGAGTTTTTAATCCCGGGCTTAGCCGCCATGGCCAGCATGACTCAGGCCTTTGCCATGGCCGGGGAGATAAACGTGGCCAGGTTTTACCTCCACGTCTTTGAAGAATTCCAAGCCGCCCCGGTTTCCAGGTTATCTTACGTGGCCGGCGAGGTCTTAGCCGGGGTCAGCCGGGCTCTTTTAGCTATTTTTATGGTCTTGATTTTAGGGTGGCTCTTTGGCGTAAGGCTAAACTACAGCTTGTGGTTTTGGGTGGCCATTTTATTAAACGCCCTGGCCTTTGCCTCGTTAGCTGTGGCCCTAGCCATGGTCGTTAAGTCCCACGCCGATCAATCATTACTCACCAGTTTTGTCATTACGCCTATGGCTTTTTTAGGCGGGACCTTCTTTCCCTTAGAGGCCCTGCCGGGGTGGGCTAAGGGCATATTGTACGTCTTACCACTTTCACACGCTTCCATGGCCTGTCGCTCGGCAGCCTTTGGGGAAATACCCCTCGCAGCCCACTACGTCGTTTTGGGGTTGGCTGCGGCCATCTTTTTTATCCTGGCCTTAGCCGCCGTCAAGAAGGCCCGGGATTGATGGTTGGTTGGTTGGATAGATGGATAGATGGTTTGACGGCTGGATGGATTGATGGTTTGTTTGATGGATTGAATGATTGAATAGTTTATTTGTTTCAGCGTGTTTTAGCTGATTTTTATTGGGTTTTTGGTCGTTTTTGAGGTAGTTATGGGAAAAACGTTAAAAGCCTTAGCTGGGATCTTAATCTGTCTTTGGGGAGTTTTGGTCATCCTAACCGGAGAAGCTAGATCCCAAGAGGATTTAGAGACCCGTTCGGTTATTATCACCTCAGATGATATAGCCGCCCTCAAGGCTAACCGATTAGCCGATGTTCTAAACACCGTGCCCGGGGTTTCGGCTTCGACCTCCTCGGTTAGCATCCATGGATCGTATAAGGTTAGAGTCTTTTTAGATGGAGCCCTTTTAAACGATCCCACCAGTAGCCACGGTGGGGTGGATTTTGGCCGGGTTATTTTAAGTTCGGTCGATAAAATAGAGATCGTAACCGATGCCGGATCGCTATCTTACGGCCAGGACGCTTCGGGCGGGGTGATTTTGATTACCACTAGAGAGCTCGATAGCACCACCGGGCGGGTCCGGGCTTGGGCCGGTAACTTAGGGGTGTTCTTCTCTGAGGTCGATGCTACCGTCTCCCGGGGGGCTTGGGGCATAGGCCTTCGCGGCGGCTATGAGAGGAGCGATGGTTTTAAGGTCAATAACGACCGGGAAAAGCATCGGGTCGGGATGTCGGTGGCCTGGCGAGGCGAAGAATTACGGACGGTCTTAGCCGCTGACCACCAGACCGAAGAGCAGGGTTTTTCCGGCTTACCAGCCTTTCCCACGCCCCACTCGAGACAAAAAAACCGCAACTTCAACATGAATTTAGCTGTTGATTTTAGATCTTTTAAGGGCTCGGCTACTTTATTTGAAGGAAGGTCTGAAAATCTAGATCCCTCGCGCAATATGTTTCAGACCCTAAGGATAACTAAGGGCGGAACCGATCTCAGGTACGGGGCCTCCTTAGGGCCCATGGGCCTGGATTTGGGGACGGGCTATGAGGAGACCAGGGCCCAGAGCTCGGATTTTGGGACCAGGCGGGAAAACATCTTCCATTTATTTGGCGGGCTAAAATACCCTCTGCCCTGGATTCCGGTTGAGCTGACCTTTGGCCTTAGGGCCAACTTAAATAGCGGCTTCGATGATTCCTTTTGCCCGGAAGCCGGGCTTATATTTCGCACAGGCTATTTTGAAGCCGGCTACCGCTATAGCCGGGCGGCTAATACCCCTAGTTTTCAGCAGCGCTTTTCCCGCTCGAGCTCAACTAACCCTAACCCTTCTTTAGGCATTGAGACAGCCGATAACCATAGCCTAAATTTGGCAATTGTACCCTTCGATGATTTAAGCCTTCATCTGACGGCCTACCACAATACTTTGAAGGGCCGAATCACTTACGTCCGGGCGGCCAATAGCGCTATGGGCCGCTACGAAAATTTAGGTAGAGCCAGATTTACCGGAGTTGATTTGGGTTTTGATTGGGCCATAGCCTCTTGGGTCAAGGTTAAGGGGAACGTATCTTTGATAAAAGCTAGAGACTTAGACTTGGAAAAAGATCTCCCCTCTCAGCCAAAAATCCGCAGTAGATTTGAAGTAACCTTAAGGCCCCTTGATGGACTGACCATAGTTGGGAGCTTAGATCACAGCGGTCCCAACTTTACTGACCGCGAAAACACTAACAAGCTAGCTGGCCGGGTCCTAACGGGTTTGAGAGCGGAATACAACATTGGCCGCTATTCATTTTTTATTGATAGCCAAAACCTCCTAGATTGTGATTACTACTACGTCGATGGCCTGGTAGCCCCGCCCATGACCTGGTTTGCCGGCATGGGGGTAAGTTTTTGAGCTTAAGCTCCGGGTTTGGGGTTAGGTACCTCATTTTGATGCTGACGGATCGCTGTAACCTCTCTTGTCGTTACTGCTATAACCAGGGTCCTAGTTTAGGCGATATGGAGCGCGGTCTAATAGACTCCATTTTTGATTTTGTAGGTCCCCAACCAGGACCCATCCACGTCCAATTGACCGGCGGAGAGCCTACTTTAAGACCGGATTTAATCGAGGCGGCGGCTGAGCGGGCCAAAAAGATAGTTAACCGAAAGGTTACGATTGCCCTTCAGACTAATGGTACCAAGCTTACTAATGACTTAATTAAAAAGATAAAGAATTTAGATCTCGCGGTGGGAGTTAGTTTAGATGGCCCGCCGGATGTAAACCAAAAGACCAGGGGAGGATCAGAGCAATTATTAGACGGCCTAATGGCCTTAGAAGAAAATCAAGCGCCCTTTCGGGTAACGGTGGTCGTGAGCTCTCAAAACGTCCAATACCTAAATCAAGCGGCTCTATTTTTGGCTTCCTTTTCCATGTGCCAGGGCTTGGGCTTAGACCTTATGACCGAGCCCATTGAAATGCCGGCTGATAGCCTATTACCAAAACCGCCCTCGCCCGGAGATCTGGAGAAAGCCGCAGCTAAGCTCTATATATGCCTTCAAACAATAAACAAACTTAGAAGAAGGCCTCTGAGATTAAGAGAAGCCGATATCTTGGAAAAATCATTGGCTAACCCATTGTCTAAATCCTTGGCTAAACCATTGGTCAGCTCCCAAGCTAGCTTCCAAGCTAGCCCCCAAGCAAGCCTCCAAGTTGGCCATCAAGCTAGCCCCGCTTATGGTCATTTTTGCCAGGTCGGCCAAGGGGCAGGCCTGTGCTTGAGGCCAGACGGCGCTCTCTTTCCCTGTGCTCACAGCGCCCGGCAAAAAGAGCTAATGATAGGCTACTTAAAGGATTTGGCTAAAGACACTCCGGAATTTATCGAACAAAAACTAAAAACCCCCTTAACTAAGCTAACCTTGTTTAATTTTAATTGTCAGAAATGCCCGCTCCTTGGCCGCTGCCCAGGGGACTGCCCGGCCCGCCAGGCCGCGCATAGACGCCAAAATGAAACTTATGAGCCCGATACCCTGGCCTGCGCCCTGTGGCGGGGGTTATATTCAGCCATAAAGGGACAAGCAATAGATTCCCTATGATAGCTTAGTATCTCATATAAAGTTTAGATTAGATGAAAGAAAAAAAAGAGGAAGTTCCCTATGCCCATGGACCAAGCGTCATTTTTTGTTTTAATACTTTTAGTAGCATTTATTTTATTAATTTATCCCAAAAAAAAGGCTTTGGCCTATGAGGCAGAAAGTAAGAAACCAACGATAGTCCTGGCGGCCTTTGGCACTACGGTGCCGGAGGCTTTAGGGGATTTAGAAAATATCGTCCGTAAGGTAACGGAGGCCTTTCCCGACTGCGATATAAGGCTCTCTTTTACCTCCAACATCATCCGCTCGGTATGGCGCAAGAGGGCTCAAAGTCAGCCGTGTGAGCTTAATATTAAATACGCTTCGGTCTTAAATCCCCTATCGGTCTTAGCTGATATCCAGGAAACAGGGGCCGGGGCCGTCTTAATTCAGTCGCTTCACATTACCGATGGGGAAGAGTACCAAAACCTGGCCGTCTTAGTTAAAGCCTTAGCCGACCAACAGACTCTCCAGAGAAGCTTAAGACCATTTCCCTATCTTAAATTGGGCCCCCCGGCCTTAGGCTTAGGCGACGGCCACCCTAAATACCTAGATAGGGCGGCGGTAGCCTTAGCTGACCTTTTAAGAGAGGCCAAAGAGCGATCAGACGCCCTAGTCTTGATGGGCCACGGTAACGAGCGCCTTAGCCAGGAGGTCTTCTTTAAGTTTTTAGGGAAACTAAGAGAGCACTACCAGCGGGTCTTTTTGGGAACCGTTGAGGCCGAACCCTTGGGGCCAAAAATTGCCCAAGAGGTCGCCAACAATCCCCCGCCTTCGGGCCGGGTCATCATGGCCCCCTTGATGGTCGTTGCTGGTGACCACGCTCGTAACGACATGGCCGGGCCTGACCCCGACAGCTGGCGATCGCTTTTAATTGAGAAAGGCTTTGAAGTTGAGGCGCGTCTTTCGGGCTTAGGCTCTCTTGACGCCTGGGCCGATATTTATGTCGAGAGCCTTAGAGTTCTATACCAACAGATGAAAAGCGACTACGAATTTGCAGGGTGAAATTACATCATCCTAGTTGGAGCACCCACTACGAAGCCTAGCTTAGAAAGAAAGCCAAGAAAAATAGTTAAGAAAAAAAAGCCAAGTAAGAAAGCCAAGTAAGAAAACTCTCGCCTAAAACCGGTAAGGCCCCTAAAGGGGCCTTTTCCGGTTGAGTCAAACAGCTTTTGGTAACTTAGCCCGGCTTTTGGAGGAGCACCCCTATGGTGCTTTGAGGGAGGTGACCGGGCGCGGGTCACCCTAAGTCAGAAGCTGCTATGACGTCAATTTCTACATCTAAGCCGTCATCGAGGCCAGATACGGCCATGGCAATGCGAGCCGGCGGGTTTTGTGGGAAAAATTCCCGGTAGACCTGATTCATTTCCGGCTTTAGAGCGATGTCGCTTAAGTAGATGTTAACCTTGAGGACCTTATCGAGTCCGGATCCAGCGGCTTCTAAAATGGCCTTGATGTTAGTTAAAACTAGCCTGGTTTGCTGAGCGATAGTTCCTCGCACCGGGGCCCCGGTTTCGGGCTCTTCCGGCGTCTGGCCTGAGACAAAGACTAATCCCCCGTACTTGATGGCCTGAGCATAGGGCCCGGGGGGCGGGGCTAGCGGCGTATAAATAGGTTCGATTTTGGGCATTATTCCTCCAAGGTGAGATTAAGAAAAAAGCTATTTGACGATAAGCTGGCGGGGGAAGTTAACAAAGCACTCGCAGCCGGTTTCAGTGACGACTATGGGCTCGCTACACTCAAAGCCAAACTCATCCAGCCAGACCCCGGGCATGACGTGGATGGTCACCCCTGGGACCAAGACGTTTTTGTCGCCAGGCCTTAAGCTTACGGTGTGCTCGCCCCAATCCGGGGGGTAATTATTACCAAAGGCGTAGCCCATGCGGGATTCTTTAACCACTTTTGTGCCGCTGATGGCCTTACGCCAGGTTTCTTCGACCTCTTCGCCGGTGACCCCGGGTTTGATGAAGTCTAAAACTTTATTTAGCCCGTCAATTACCCCTTTGGCCACCTCAGTTAATTGGGCTGGCGGCGGGCCTATTATTAGCGTCCGAGATAGGGGCGCGTGATAGCGGTGGACGTTACCGGCGAGTTCCAGTAAGACCAGATCGCCTTTTTCGTATCGCCTATCGACCCAAGACAGATGGGCTGTCGAGGTCCTAAGGCCTGAGGGCATAATGGGCATGATGGAAGTGTAGTCGCCGGTGTATTCACTTGTCCCGACTAACTGGGCTTTTACGACCTCGCCGGCGGCCTCGCCTTCTCTAACCCCGATATCGATGACATCGATAGCCGTCTGCATGACCTTTTCAACTATCCTCGCCGCCTTTTGCATATAAGCGATT
The DNA here is from genome assembly GCA_031279155.1 of Deltaproteobacteria bacterium. Taxonomy (GTDB): domain Bacteria; phylum Desulfobacterota; class Desulfarculia; order Adiutricales; family Adiutricaceae; genus JAISWF01. The sequence continues at coordinate 10,977 of JAITJB010000336.1, forward strand.
TCTTGGGGCGATTTTATTAATCTCACCCAATTGACCAGGAGGTTGGCGTCCATGATGGTAGCTTCGGGGAGGTTTTCGTAGAGCGATTTAAAGCATTGGCCGGTAAAGTAATAGTTATCGGTCTCAACGCCCAATCTCTTTTTTTCGGAACCAAATTCCATGAGAAGATCGGCCACAAAATCCATGGGGTGGCGCAAGTTTGATTGGACGTAGTGGTCCTGGTAGCCCCGAATGCTATCATCTGAGAGGTAAGTTGTAAGCTTAGCCCCGTTTGAATCCTGCATGCGTCCAAACCAAATGGGTTCTTCGCGATCCATCAGGATTATCAGCCCCTGATGGACGTAAAAAGACCAGCCGTCATAGCCGCTAAGGTAGTTGATGTTGGCCGGATCGGTAACTAAAAGCGTCTCAATACCCTCGCGGTACATTGTTTCGCGGGTTTTAGCTAGACGCGATCGATATTCTTCGATAGTAAAAAAAGGCTTGGGATTCATGGTGATTAACCTCTAAATTTTTGGCCACAAATTTTAGAAAAAATTATAAATTTAGCTCTTAAAAAATTTACTCAAAAAGCGTTTTGTAGCTAATGATTTTTCTCGATAATAGCTTGGAGCAGCCTGGTATCGACGTTGCCGCCGCTTACGATGACGACCACAGGGTCGTTTGGTTCGATATTAAGGTCGATAAGATCGTTTTCCAGGGCCGCTAAGCCCACGGCTCCCGAGCCCTCGATGACCAGCCGCTCGTGATAAAAGGCCCCATACATGGCCCGGGCGATTTGATCTTCAGAAACTAAGACGCTTTTATCTATGTATTTTTGGGTTAAACTAAAAGTATATTGATTGTCTAAGCCAATGCCGCCCAAGAGGGCGTCGGCTAAGCTATCGACTTCTGGGATCTCAATGGGCTTTCCGGCTGTAAGCGATCGGATCATGGCCGGGGCGACTTCCATGGAGACGCCGATCATTTTAACTTTTGGGTTGATGGTTTTACTGGCCAAGGCAACCCCGGAAAAAAGCCCGCCGCCGGATAAGGGGACGATTAAAGCTTTAGTGTTTGGAATCTCTTCAAAGATTTCAATGGCCATTGTCCCCTGACCGCATAAAACAAAAGGATCGTCAAAGGGGGCGATCATAGTCAGACCCCGCTCTTTTTGGATTTCTAAGGCTTTGGCGTAGGCCTCATCTTGGCTTTGACCGTAGGCCACGACCTCGGCGCCCAAGTCTCTCATAGCCTTAACTCTAAAGGCCGGGACCCTTTCGGAAAGACAGATGACAGCCGGTAACTTTAAGTTTCTGGCGATATGGGCCACAGCCCGGCCGTGGTTACCGGTGGAAAAGGCGATAACCCCCCGCTCTTTTTCGGCGTTCCCAAGGCTCATAAGCTTATTGGCCGCGCCTCTAGCTTTAAAGGTCCCGGTCAATTGGAGGGTTTCTAATTTAAGGTAAACCTTAAAGCCAGTTAACATACTTAAGCGGGGCGAAAAAACTAGCGGGGTCCTTGTAATGACCGGGCTGATAATCTTACGGGCTCTATAGATATCGGCTAGAGAGAGGGAATTATAATCGTCCATTTTTCACTCCGGATTTTTTACCGTCAGAAAGGAGATGCTCGTTCTTAAGAGCCATTCGAGGCCAATAGCTAGAGCCTCCTCGTCAAAATCAAACTTAGGGTGGTGAT
>JAITJB010000148.1 GCA_031279155.1 Deltaproteobacteria bacterium
CCGAGAAGACCTAACCCCAAAATAAGAGCCAAACTAAACTTAAGGACAGATGGTAAATTTATTATGGTCGGGTTTTGTATAGTCAAATAACTAGCCCTTTTGCCTTTGTTAGTGACATCGCTTTCTAGATAGAGCGATGATGTGGACTATTTGGTGGGGTCGAAGCCCTCGCCGCCTGGTTTGGGGGGACGGCCCAAACGCTCAAGACTATCGGTCATCCTAGTTAGAGCTTGGCGGTTAACTGGCGAACTGTTACTTAAGAAGGCCTGACGATAGCTCTCCCAAGCCTCATGGAGTTGACCTAAGCGCTCGTGGTATATGCCTAAGTTGTAATGGGCCGGCGCGTAGTTGGGGTTTAGGGCGATTAACTCCCGCCACAAGACCGCCGCTTCCTCCCATTGACCTTTGGAGGCTAGATCAAAGGCCATTTTCGATCGCTCATCACTGGCCCGGCTTATGTTATTAACCGAGAGGGCCGGACCCAATTCTCCGATCAGCTGATCGGCTAAGGCTGAGCTCATAGTCCTTAAAACTTCGCGCTCTGAGGGGGCGTTGCGCGAGGCCGCCCCGACATAGGCTAAATAGCCGCCCACGCTCGTTTTAAAGGTGTCAGAGGTGCTGCCAGACTTAACTACTAGGCCTTGGGTAGGGTCCTTAAGGGTCCAGATAGCCGTTAAGGTAGCGGTAACCCTGGTCAACTTGTATTGATCTAGATCGCTAGCTTTAAAGCTCTGGCTACCCGAGGGGTAGGCTAAGCCGTTGGGAAGATACTCTAGATTCGGCTTTTGGGAGAGATCGTAGTTATCTAAGACTTCTTCTGTCCCTGGCTCTAAGTCGTAAGTAAAAGTGGTCTCAGCCTCAAAGACCAAGGGCGACTTTTCCCGATAGCTCGTAGCCGAACTAGCATTGAGATCTTGGGCCAGTAAGGATCCGGCTGGCCCGGTCAAGGATCCGATCGTAATCTCCTTAGGTAGAAGCCTCTTAGGCGGGCTAGCGCAGCCGCTCAAAAAGAAAAAGACCATGGTTACGACCGCAATAGTCCCTGGCCAAATTTTAAATAAGCGATTTAGAAAACGATAGGCCATGGTTGTCCTTGATGAGCGAGGTTGTTTGGTTGGTAAATCGTTATAAGCTAGATAAGCTTTTTTAAGCTCTCAAAGGCCGAGTTAAAGGGCTTTGAGGGTTCAGGCTTGGTGGAAGCCTGAGCCCGGGCGTTAGGCAGCCGGGGATTTTTTGACTTATCTAAACTATTTTGAGGTCTTGCTTGGGGCCTTGTTTGTGAGCCTGTTTGCGACCCTGTTTGCGTGCCTGTCTGCGAGCCTAATTGGGCGTTATCGCCTGAACTATTTTGCGAGCTATTTTTGACCGCGCTTGTGGTCTTAAGGCTAAGGGTCAGGCGGTTTCGAGAGATATCGACGTCTAAAACGTTGACCATGACCTCTTGACCGACTTTAACGACCTCCGAGGGGTGTTTGATGAACTTATCGGCCAGTTGACTTACGTGTATAAGGCCATCTTGGTGGACGCCTACGTCGGCGAAGGCCCCAAAGGCCGTGACATTGGTTATCTTAGCCGGGAGGCGCATGCCGGGATTAATATCGGCTAAGGTCTTAACCTGGTTATTAAAGGCAAAGACCTCAAAGCCGCTCCTAGGATCGCGTCCGGGCTTTTCAAGCTCGCCGATGATATCGTTTAAGGTGGGCATACCCACCTTATCGGTAACGTATTTGACCAGCTCAATTTTAGCCCGAAGTTCTCGATTAGAGAGTAAATCCGGGATAGAAACGCCTAAGTCGGCGGCCATCTTCTCAACTACGTGGTAGCTCTCCGGATGAACAGCGCTCCGGTCTAAGGGGTGCTCGCCTGAGGCTAGACGCAAAAACCCGGCGCACTGCTCAAAGGCCTTGGGGCCCAACCTAGGTACCTTTAGAAAGTCGCGACGGGTTTTGAAGGGTCCATTTTCCCGGCGAAAGGCGATGATATTTTTAGCTAGCTGCGGACCTAAACCGGAAACGTAGCTTAAAAGCCTTTCAGAGGCTATGTTGGCCTCAACGCCTACGCGGTTAACGCAGCTCTCAACCACATCGTCTAAGCTGCGCTTAAGTAAGCCCTGGTCGACATCGTGCTGGTATTGACCGACCCCAATGGATTTTGGATCGATTTTAACTAGCTCAGCTAAGGGGTCCATGAGCCTTCGGCCAATGGAGATGGCCCCGCGAACAGTTAAGTCAAGAGCAGGAAATTCTGTCCGGGCGATTTCCGAAGCGCTATAGACCGAGGCCCCGGACTCGCTAACTAAGATGATGGCCACTTTACCGTCTAAATCTAGCGATTTGACAAAGTCGGCTGTCTCCCGGCCAGCTGTGCCGTTACCAACGGCCACAGCTTCCAATTTGTGCTGGCTGACCATGGAGGCTATTTTTTGGCCAGCTTCTTTCATTTGGAAGACAGAAGCTGCGTGGGGAAAGACGGTAGCGTATTCTAAAAGTTCGCCGTCAGCTGATAAGGCTACGGCCTTACAGCCGCTGCGGTAACCCGGGTCAATAGCTAAGACGGGTTTCCCGCCCAAGGGCGGGGCCAGGAGGAGCTCTCGGAGATTTTCAGAAAATATCTTAACCGCCATGAGATCGGCCTTCTTTTTGGCCTCTAACCTGGCTTCGGTTTCTAGCGAAAGCGAAAGAAGTCTCTTGTAGGAGTCCGTAGCCGCTTTTAAGACTTCCTGGCCGCAGGGGCAATCGGGATTTTTAACCACCATGGAAGATATTAGCGATATGGCGCTATCTTGATCGGGTAAGACCTTAACTATCAGTAAGCCTTCGGCCTCGCCCCGGCGGATGGCCAGATAGCGGTGGGAGGGGATATCCGACAATAGCTCAGAATAATCAAAGTAGTCGCGAAATTTACTGGCTTCATCTTCTTTGCCGGGTTGGACTTTTGAGCAGACGGTAGCTTGTTCCTCGAAGAGCTTTCGGAGGGCTTCACGGATGGCTTTGGTTTCACTAAAATCTTCGGCCAAAATGTCTCTGGCACCGGCTAAAGCTTCTTGGGCAGTTTCGACTTGAGCTCCATTAAAGAGGGCCTTTTGGGCCAGTTTTTTGGGGTCGCTTTGACTGTCTTGGGCCAAGATCTCCGAAGCTAACGGTTCTAAGCCTTTCTCACGAGCCACCATGCCCCTGGTGCGCTTCTTTGGCCGGAAGGGAAGATAGATGTCTTCGAGCTCAGTTAAAGTCAAAGCGGCGTTAATCTTAGACTCGAGTTCAGGATTTAAAAGTTCCCGGGTAGTAAGGGATTTTAAGATGGCCTGGCGGCGTTCACCTAATTGAGCTAAAGCCAAAAGCCTATCGCGAACTGAAACCACTCCCACTTCGTCGAGGCCGTTGGTGAGTTCCTTGCGATAGCGAGCTATGAAGGGGACGGTTGAGCCTTGTTCTAATAAATTGGCAACGGCTATGACTTGATCTAGGCCCAGACTTAATTCTTGGGACACGGCCTCAAAATATAAATTATTCATATTTGGCAAATCTCGCTTTTTTTCAATTTCTTATACTCCGATCTTGTGTTCTCAGAAATTGACTCCCAGTTAGGGCAAGTCACTTTCTATTGGATTATATTCTATTGGTTAAGACC
>JAITJB010000172.1 GCA_031279155.1 Deltaproteobacteria bacterium
GCCTAGGCACAGCCCGACTAAAAAAAGAATCCATAGTGTTAGCTAGCGATCTAGCTACCCAGGTTTCCGCGCGGTGAGTTTGGATGGAATAGATGTAGAGCCCATCGGGATCTTCGCTAAGTTCGGCCATGATTTTTCCCGAGAGAGACAGTCGGGATAAGGCGGCTTCTAAGTCTTTGGCGTTGGTGACCGGGATGAGCCTTAAGGCCGAGTCAACTAAGGAATTTGAGGGGACATAGTCGTGACCCCGCCTAATGCCTTCATCCAAGCAGTACAGAAGGCAGGCTTCCAGGCGCTGAGGGGCGTTGGGCGCAAAGCCTAAGGAACTGGCCAAGCGGTCAGCTGTTTGAAAGCCAATGCCAAAAATCTCGCTTGAGAGCCGGTAAGGGTTTTCGCGGATGACTTGCTCAGCTTTTGAGCCGTAGTGTTTGAGGATCCTGATGGCCAAGGCCGGGCCTAGGTCAAAATTAGATAAAAAAGACATTAAATGTTTGAGGTTGGAGACAGAACGCCAGGCCTCAATGATGCGTTCGCGGCGGATGGGACCTAAGCCTGGCACCTCAGTTAACCTCTCAGGATATTGCTCGAGTACGTCTAAGACCTCTAGGCCTAGGGCGTCAACCAAGCGGTTGGCCCAGGCCGGGCCCACGCCTTTGATGAGGCCTGAGCCTAGGTACTTGCGAAGGCCTGCCTCTGAGTCTGGCGGCTTAGATACGCAGCCAGTAACCTCAAATTGCCGACCAAATCTAGGGTGGCGCTTAAATTCTCCGGTTAGTTCCACCATCTCGCCTACGGTCGGGCAGTTGAGGCGGCCAACAGCCGTCACGGCTTCGGCCTGCCCGGGAACCTTAAGGAGAACAATGGAAAATCCACTTTCATCGCTAAAGTAATTTACTTTTTGTATCTGACCGAAAATCGTCTCCATCAAGGGTGGGGCTCCTCTAGAGCAGCCAGGGCCAAGGCCAGGCTCACCCCACGGGTAGGAAAGATTTGGTCTTTAAGGGCTGGACTGACTTTAAAACGACCATCTGGCTGGCGGGAAACCTTGATGTGAAACTCCTGGATAAAGTGGTCCTCCACCACTTTAGTTCGCAGTAAGCCTACCTGCCTTGATGAGTCGTATAAAAAGTCCCCAAACACCACAGACGGCTCTCCTGTAAGGTCGTGGGGGCAATAGTTGTTGGGATCGATTAGTTGACTAAAACGTGGGGTCATATCATCTGAAGCCGGCTGTGGGGCGCTCTTATGATTTTTTTTCTTGCCATTTAAATGATAGAAGGCTTTCTGGCCGAATGTTAGCCATTTGCGTTCGTATTTGGTGTCTAAAATTGCTGGGCTCTCTTGACAGGTGAGGGCCATCTCGGAATTAAGGGCTTGATCCATAGTCCATTGGGCCAGGCCATGGTGATCGGTAACCATGAAGAAGCCGCCGTCGGAAGTTAAGCGGTTGGCTAAGAGGTTAAAAAAATCGGTAGAAAAGATCCTCTTGTTTTTTTGTCTGTCATTGGGCCAGGGTACGGGAAAAAGTACCCGGACCATGGAAAGGCTTTGGGGCGTAAAAAAATACTTCAAGGCCGGGTGAGCTGGAAAGGAAACTATTCTAACGTTGTCTCGGGGCGGGGTAGCTAGGCGCCTTAAGGCCCTTTTAAGGCTGCTCCAACTAACTTCCACCCCTACGAAGTCTCGTTGCGGTGAGGCCTGCGAGGATCTAGCCAGGTACTCGCCGTTACCGAAGCCGATTTCTAACTCCAATGGGGCGCATCGTCCGAAGATCTCAGGCCAGCCATTGCCATTTACGATTTGGACCGGTTTAAGTAGAGGCGTAAGGGATCTGTAGAATTTAGTAACTAAGTTTTCATTCATTGGGCGCGTTTTTTTTACGACCGGACGGGTCCAAGAGGCCTATGGGACCTATGGCTGGTACTTTGGAAACGGTCAAGTCGTTCCGCAGACTTATATTATACAAATAATACACCATGTTTCAATTACTTTTTAAAAGGCTCGTCCATCTATTGTAAATATGAAGTGTTTCCTAAAAAGCATTTGGCTAGATTTTTTGGCCCGGGCCAAAAAATCTGGGCAAATGTGATTTTGAGGCCTAGCCGGGCCTAATCGGGCGCTTTCTTTTCTTTCTTTCTTACTCGGCCAGTCGGTTGCTTTTTTTACATTGTTTTAGTCTTACTCGGTCGGTCGGTCAGTCGGTTTGTTGGTCGGTCGCTTTCTTTTCTTGCTTGCTTGCTTGGTTGGTCAGTCGGTCGCTTTCTTTTCTTGCTTTCGTGCTTGGCTGGTTGATTTTTTTTATTTTTTTCTTTGGTAGTGTTGGAATTTTTGATATAATAAAGAGATTTAGCATCTTCTAGCCTTTACGTAAAGTATAATTAAATGACAGGCTTTAGGTGCAAAATATTATATAAGTTAGTTTAATTCAGTCTTCGTCTTTCAGAGACTCATCGATGACCAACAGTAACAACAACAATAACAAGAGTAATAATACTGACCATAATTTGCCGATGCTCAAAAAAAAGGCTCAGCAAGGGCATCTGCCGTCGATAATGGAACTGGCCGCTATTTACGACGTCGGTCGCGGCCTCCCCGTTGACCGGGTTCAGGCGGCTAGGTGGTATCTCTCAGCCGCCAAATTGGGCAGCCCACTAGCTCAGTTTAACATAGCTGACATGTATTACTATGGCGACGGCGTACCCACTGACAAGAGCCAGGCGGCCCATTGGTACGAAGAGGCCGCCAAGCAGGGCCATCTGGAATCCCAAAAATGTTTAAGCGACATGTACTACTATGGCGATGGCGTGCCGGTTGATAAGGCTATGTCAGATATGTGGGCCAAAAAGGTGGCCGAAAAAATTGGCTATTATCCGCCAGTTGAAAATCAGCGCGGTCTCGACGATAGAGGTGAGCAACTAGGCGATTGGGACAATGACGATAGCGATGATGCTAACGCCAATGACCCCTTAAAAACCAAAGAACAATCTCTCCAAGAAGATCTAGGGCCAAAATTCGATCCCTCTAAGGCCGTAAATCTACTTAAAAAAGCCGCCGCCAAGGGTAATGGCGTAGCTCAGTCCTGTTTGGGCTATATGTTTTTAACTGGCCAATGCGTTCCAGCCGATCCCGTAGAGGCCTTAGTTTGGCTGCAAAAGGCCGCCGAGCAGGGTTACGGCGGGGCTAGGTTTACTATAGGTACTATGTATTACACCGGTCAAGGGGCGCCAGTAGATAAATCAAAGGCCGTTGAATGGTATAAAAGCGCGGCCCAGGTAGGGGACTGTGACGCCCAATTTAATTTGGGATTAATGTACCTTTCTGGCGACGGGGTTGAGGAAAACAAAGTTTTAGCCTTCAAGTTTTTTTGGCAGGCTGCCGAAAATAGCCACTACGGAGCTCAATTTAATCTGGGCATGATGTATGACAGCGGTCATGACGGCGTTCCGGTCGATAAGGTTGAGGCGGCTTTTTGGCTAAAAAAAGCCGCTCAAGGCGGCATCCCTGGCCAAGATCTCACGCCAGGCGTGGTCTTTGATCTCGATTGCGAGGCTTCAGTCGATCAGATTAAGTCCACCAGATGGTTTCGGAAGGCCTCGTTAGCTAATTCGCCTTTTTTAAATCTAAACCTAAAAAGCAAGTACGATCGAGGCGACGGCTTAGACGAGGAGATCTTCTTAGAAATGTCTCAGATTTTAGCCGAGGCCGAAAAGGGCAGTAGCGTAGCTCAGTTTATGTTGGCCAATTTATTTTTTGAGGGACAAGGCGTCCCCGAAGATAAGGCCATGGCCGCCAAGCTCTTTGAAAAGGCCGCTGAAAGCGGACATGTACTCTCCCAATTTAATCTAGCTAACATGTACCTCTACGGCCAAGGCGTTGAGGAAGACCAGCAAAAGGCTGTAGAGTGGTTTACCAAGGCCGCCAATCAAGGTAACGTCTTCGCTCAGCACTCATTAGGCTGCATCTATTACGTGGGCTATAATGGCGAGCTCGATAGGCAACAATCGGCCTGGTGGTTTGAAAAGGCCGCCCAGCTAGGTCACAGTGGGGCTCAGTTTTATTTGGCCAGCATGTATCACCAAGGCGATGGGGTCGAGCCAGACATGCCAAAAGCCGTTAATTGGTACCTTAAATCGGCCGAACAAGGCGATGAGCGGGCCCAACTAAGTTTAGGCTTACTGCACTATACCGGGAGAGCTGGCCAGGTCAATTGGCTTGAAGCCGCCAAGTGGTTTGAGAAAGCGGCCATATTAGGCGTCGTTGAAGCTCAGTACAATATTGCTCTCATGTACCGAAACGGCCAAGCCATAACGCGCGACCAAACTAAAGCCATATATTGGTTTGAGAAAGCCGCAGACGGCGGACATACCGGCGCTATGGCGGCCATGGCCTTATTTTACCAGCACGGCGACGGGGTCCCGATGGATAAGGCCAAAGCCTTGGAGCTCAATACCAAAGCCGCCGAAAAGGGTAATGTCCTGGCTCAGTTTAACTTAGCCGGCATGTTTTCCACCGGCGATGGCACTACCAAAGACAAGGTAACGGCGGCTAAGTGGTATGAAAAGGCTTCGGTCTTAGGCTACCCTGAAGCTCAGTACAATCTAGGCGTTATGCTGGTTAAAGGTGACGGCATACCCTGCGATTTGGAGCGGGGGATCAAGTGGCTCTATCTCTCGGCTGAACAGGGATTTGCCAAGGCCATCACGGTCCTTAAGATGATTAAGTAAAAAGAATATGGTGATGGTATGATACGTGTTTTTGGCCAGAGCCTGCGAGCTTTGAGGGCAGGATCTTTGAAGTTAAGTTCTTTGAGGTCAGGCTCTTTGAGCTTAAGACGCGCTTATAATCTAGCCTTTAAATTTCTGCCCAAAGTTTTGACCCTTGGGCTTTTTTTGGTTGCCTTCTTTTTTTGGTCAAGTTCTCTTTTAATGGCCCAAAGCCCACTAGAGCTTCCTAGTCAAATATTGGAAAACCCCAAGGCGGCTATTGAGCTCTATGAAAAGGCCGCCAAAGATGGCGATCTACAGGCCGCTTTTGAGCTAGGCATTATCTACGACTTAGCCGGACCGGAAACCTCCGACAAATCTAAGAGCGCCGAGTGGTTTAAGGTGGCCGCCGATGGCGGCTTGGCCGACGCTCAATTTAATTTGGGTCATATGTATCAAACAGGCGACTTAGGTCAGGTTGATTTGACTAAGGCCATCTTTTGGTATCAAAGGGCGGCTGACCAGGGACACTATGTGGCCATGTTTAACCTGGCTCTTCTGTACGATGAAGGTCAAGGCCTTAAGGCTAACATGGCTAAAGCCTTAGAGCTTTATACTAAGTCAGCCGAGCTAGGTTTCGCGCTAGCTCAGAACAATTTGGCCTTGATGTACGATAGGGGGCGCGGCGTTGAGATGGATAAAACCCAAGCGGCTTACTGGTTCCAGAAGGCCGCCGAGAAAGGTTTAGCCGCCGCCCAAAATAACTTGGGCCTTATGTACTATAGCGGTCAAGGCGTCAGCTTAGATATGGAAAAAGCCGCCTTCTGGTTCCAAAAGGCCGCCGATCAAGATTACGGTAAAGCCATAACCAATTTAGCCGCCCTCTACTTAGAAGGTCAAGGAGTTAAGTTAGATAAATCAAAGGCCATAGCTCTGCACAAAAAGGCGGCCGAACTAGGCGAGAGAGATTCTCAGTACGCTTTGGGCCTAATGTACCAAAATGGCGATGGCGTACCCCAAGATTTCACTGAGGCCGCCTTCTGGTACCAAAAGGCAGGCGATCAATCTCAGCCGCAGGCCTTATTTAACCTAGGCGTCATGTACCAATTCGGCGCCGGGGTTACCGAAGACACTCAAAAAGCCCTAGAATATTTTGGTATAGCAGCCGCTCTAGGCGACTTAAGAGCCCAAAACAACTTGGGCAATATCTACATTAAAGGCGAGATAGTTGAGGCTAACTACAATATGGCCCTATGGTGGTTTGCCAAGGCGGCTGAGGGCGGTCACGCCACAGCCCAGTTTAATTTAGCCTGGTTGTACTTAAATGACGGCAGTGACGATCAATTGCCCAAGGCCCGGATGTGGTTTCAAAGGGCGGCTGAGCAAGGGATGAGTGAAGCCCAAGATAACTTAGCCGTCATGCTTGATAGCGGTGTTGGCGGGCCAAAGGACTCGGCGTTAGCCCTAAAGTGGTACCAAGAGGCCGCCGAAAAGGGCTACGCTAACGCCCAGTTTAATCTAGCCGTTAAATACTCCCAAGGTAAAGGGGTCGATGTTGACTATGAGCGGGCGGCTGAGCTCTTTACCTTGGCCGCCGATCAAGGTCACCATGAGGCCCAAACAAATTTAGCTAACTTGTACGCCAAAGGTTTGGGCGTCAAAGAAGATCAGACCAAAGCCGTAGAGCTTCTCCAACTGGCCGCCGAAGGCGGGGCCAGCATCGCCCAATCTAACTTGGGGGACAGGTATTATGCCGGAAACGGCGTAAAGGTCGATAAGGCCAAGGCCGCCCATTGGTTTACCTTAGCCGTCGAAGGCGGCGTGGGTAAAGCCATGGTCATGCTCGGCTTAATGCACTACATTGGCGACGGCGTTCCCTTAGATCAAGGTAAAGCCGCTGAACTTTTAAACCGGGCCAAAAACTTACATGACCCTGAGGTCGATAGCTTATTGGAGCAGCTTGAGCTGGCTATGCAGTAAAAAAAAGCATGCTTACTTTAGCTACTTGCTTTCACAACTTACTTTCGTAACTTGATTTCGTAACTTACTTTCGTAACTTGCTTTCGCCATTTGCTTTGGCTGCTAGCTTTTGTTCAATTTAATCGGTAGAAAATAGAGGTATTCTTTCATGGATAGTTTTCTAACTATCTCCAGGAAGCGGGATTTTTGGCCCCTTTTTGTCTCCATGGGCCTTGGGGCCTTCAACGATAATTTCTTTCGCCAGGCCTTAATTTCTATGTTGGCCTTCGGGGCCTTCGAGCTCAGCCCGGCCCACAGGAGCATGTTCGGGAGTTTAGCTACTGGACTTATGATCCTACCCTTCTTTTTGTTTTCTTCTCTGGCCGGACAGCTCAGCGATCGCTATCACAAAAGCCTCATGCTCAAGTTGACCAAGGGATTTGAACTAGCCATCATGGTCGTAAGCGCCGGGCTATTTATCTACGGCGACTTTAGGTTATTGATCTTAACCTTGTTTTTAATGGGTACGCAGTCGGCTTTTTTTGGTCCCGTAAAATACGGCTTACTACCCGAAGTTTTAGGGGAGCGCGAGCTGGTAGCTGGAAACGGCCTGGTGGGAGGCTTTTCCTTTATGGCTATCGTGTTGGGGACCACGTTGGGGTCATATCTTATAACTCTTTCACGCGGCCCAAAACTTTGGGTGCCCATAGGCTTGGTAGCCGTATCTCTGTTGGGTTTTCTGGCCGCCATGCGTCAGCCGCGCTCAAGTAACTTTGATGTAAATATTAAAATCGAACCCAAAATCTGGCTATCGACCGGCGCCATTTTGTCATCGGTTAGAAAGAGGCAAGATATCTGGCTGGCCATACTGGCTATCAGTTGGTTTTGGGCCATGGGCAGCATATTACTTACTCAGCTGCCCATACTAGCTGCCACCAGAATCGGGGCCACGCCCTCAGTCAGTACCGCCTTGGTGACTATTTTAGCCTTAGGCGTAGCTATTGGATCTCTTGGCGTTCAAAGGCTCTTAAAGGGTCAGGTATCAGCTGTCTTAGCGCCAATTTCATCAATACTACTCGCCGTCTTAACCGCCCTCTTAGCTCTGATTATTTATAAGCTTCCAGTAGTTACCGAGACCGGTAGCGTAACCTTAGAAATCTTCTTTACTACGCCCATATACCTAGCCTTAGCTATCGTCTGCTTATTGATTACCATTTCCGGCGGCGTTTTTGTTGTCCCCTTAAATGCCGTTCTCCAGCACCGCTCAGGCTTAAATGAGCGGGCCAGGGTAATTGCGGCCAATAACATCATGAACTCGCTCTTCATGGCCGTAGGTAGCCTCTTGGTTTTAGTGTTGGTTAAAATTGGCTTATCACTAGCCCAGATCTTTTTAGGCGTAGCCATAAGCGCGGCGGTGGTTACGGTTATTACCGTTTGCTTTCTCCCTGAGGAAGTAATTAAAACTATAGTTAGGCTCATTATCCGCCTTCTATACCGCCCAAAAATAAAAGGCCTAGAGCATTTGGGGGGGCTAACTAACGGCCCGATACTAGTTATTCCCAATCACACTTCGTTTATTGATGTGGCTTTTTTAGTGGGTTTTCTGCCTAGGCGATTAACTTTTGCTATCGACTTATATCGGGCTCAGGCCTGGTGGGTGAGGTTATTTTTAAAGTTATATAAGACCGTCCCCATAAACCCGGCTCAGCCCTTGGCGGCAAGGGAGCTTGTTGCGGCCATCGAAGAAGGGGATATGGTGGTTATCTTTCCCGAAGGAAGGCTTACCACCACCGGGAGCATCACTAAGGTCTACGATGGACCGGGCCTCATCGCCTCCCACTGTAGGTGCCCGTTACTTCCGATAATCTTTCATGGATTGGAATACACCCGCTTTGGCAAATTTCGCCATATCGTAAAAAACAAACCAAAAAGGTATAAGGTTTCCATGACCATCTGCGAGCCGGTAAATATTAGTGAGGGCCCGCTCCCCCATGAAAACCGCCGCGATTATAGGCACAGGGTAACAGGCGAGATCTACGAGATCATGGTCCAGGCCATGTTTAAAAGCCGGGAGTGGAAGCTAAACATCTATACGGCCTTAATGAGAGCCGCCCATAGCTTTGGTTACAATAGGCCCATCTTTGAAGATTACACCCGTAAAAAGATAACGTACTCTTATCTCATAAAACTATCTAAGATTTTAGGCCGGATTTTCCAGGCCAAAACTACCTACGGCGAATACGTAGGCATACTACTTCCCAATACCTCAGTATTATTGGGCTTAGCCTTTGGGCTATGGGGCAGCGGGCGTATTCCAGTCATGCTCAACTATAGTCAGGGCCGCAAGCCCTTTGTAAGCGCCTTAGCCGCCGCCTCTGTTAAGCTCGTAATTACCAGCCGGGCTTTTATCAGAGAAGCCAAGCTTGAGGGGTTAGTCGAAGATATTACCGCTAAAGTCATCTATCTTGATGAAATAAAGATTTCTATCTGCCAAAAGATTCTAGGGCTCCTTTGGCGGCCTAAGCCGGCCCCGCCGGAGACGCCGGCCGTGGTTTTATTTACTTCCGGCTCAGAAGATAGACCCAAGGGCGTGGTTCTAAGCCATCAAGGTATTATCGCCAACATCTGGCAGGCTAGGAGCCTTATTGAGATTAACGAAGACGATACCCTCTTTAACCCCATGCCGGCCTTTCACGCCTTTGGCTTTAATGTGGGCATGATTTTGCCTTTGGTTTCCGGCATGAGATCGTATTCTCACGTCTCCCCGCTCCACGTTAAAGCTATCCCTGAGCTCATATACGATACTATGGCCACCATAGTTATTGGCGGCAATTCTTTCGCCGCCTCTTGGGGGCGCAACGCCCACCCTTATGATTTTTTTCACGTGCGCTTCATGCTATTGGGCGCGGAAAAACTTAAGAATCCCACCATGGAGCTCTATTTCCATAAATTGGGTATCAGGCTATTTGAAGGTTATGGGGTAACTGAAGGCTCGCCAATAATAGCTGTGGCTAGCCGCATGAGGGTTAAGGACGGAACTGTGGGGCATATATTACCGGGCATTGAGCACCGCATAGAACCTGTCCCCGGGCTGACAACCGGCGGGCGGCTATTAGTTAGGGGGCCAAACCTTTTAATGGGCTACCTAACGGATGAAAAATCCGGGGTCCTAGATTACCGGGCCCCGGAGGATTGGTACGATACCGGCGATATCTGCGAGATAGACGATGAGGGCTTTGTCCGCATTGTCGGTCGGGCCCGGCGCTTCGCTAAGATCTCAGGCGAGATGATTTCACTTGCCGCCGTAGAAGAGGTAGCCTTTGAGCTATGGCCCGAAAGGCCCTTGGCCGTTTTGGCCCGGCCTGACCCATACAAAGGCGAGCGGCTGGTCTTAGTTCACTTACAAGATTTTACCCCGGATTTAGGCGCCTTACGAAACGCTATCAAGCGCAGAGGATCATCTGATTTATCCATCCCCAAGATGGCCCTAGCCGTTGACTCCATGCCTCTGACCCCCTTAGGTAAGGTCGATATGCCCTCGCTCATCGCCAAAGTCGATCAGATGTCAAAGGACTCAAATGAATCAGAAGACTTAAAAGACGACGATGGGTGGAACTAAATTATGCCCGAACCCTCGCCCAAGGCCCCCTTTAAGTGGCTAACTACCTGGGTCTACCCCGATAACCTTGAGCCTTTGGATGTTTTCCGGGGCCTAAGGCCCCGGCCAGGTGAGGGCATGGTCGTAGAAGTAGTTATCGATGAACCAACTAAGACCCAAGAAAAGATCCTCTTAGGCTTAGCTAAAAACGCGTCTACCATGTGGCCAGGCTGGTATGTTCCTTGGGATAAGGCTTATGGCGAAGACGGGCTTTCTCTTTGGCCGCTATACCCATCGGCTGCGCCCTCTGAGATCCGAGGGGTTGATCGGTATTGGTTAAGACGGGCCACCGCCTCAATCGGTCAAAACCTTATCCCGTACTTTTCCGATTTACCTGCCGACCACCAGGCCATTCAGCTCGGTTTAGCTCTTAAGCATTTTATCGATGCTATTCACGTAGCCATAGCGCCAGATGTAGACTTTGAGCCCGGTCGATGGGTAAGATTTGACCGGCGCTTAGAGGCCATCTGGAGCCTAACAACTATACCAATAACCTTTCTTCTTTCTGAGAGTTTAAGTCGTCATAGTCAGTTTGAGGAAGCGCTCTACCGCTTTCAGCGCTATGAACCAGGTACTAGTTATTCTGACCAAGCTGGCCTATTTGGCCGGCTTG
>JAITJB010000196.1 GCA_031279155.1 Deltaproteobacteria bacterium
GTTGGGGTTTTTTCACTATCAGATCCAATGCTCCCTGGTAGTTTGTCTACGCTAGCCTCAAAGTCTATTTTTTCAGTAGCTGCGTCTATTTTTAAAGAAGATGCATCTGTTTCTAAAGAAGATGCGGCCTTAGAGGGAACTAAAATTGCCTCGCCAGCTGCCCCGGCAGGCTGGTTACTCTGACGCAGTTCAAGGCTATGACACGGATCCGGCGTGCCTTTCAAATCAGTTAAGGCGTCCTTTTGTGTGGGCCGAGCATCTGTAGAAGGAGGCGTATCAGGATGCGTTTTTGAGTATGGGACTGCGTCCGTCTCCTGTGTGGGTAGCGCATCTGTACAAGGAGGCGTACCAGGAGGCGTACCAGGAGGCGTTTTTGAATCAGGGCCTGCGTCCGTTTCCGCCTTTTTGATAATGTCGTCAAATGGTGACGAGTCCTGTGACATTGCGAAATCCCCCTTTGATATGGGTAATGCCTAAACTTTTAAGCTAAAATTATAAAGCCAGACTTCTCAAGCTAAGCTTCTAACACTAAACTTTTAAAGCCAGACTTCTCAAGCTAGGCTTCTCAAGCCAAACTTCTAACGCTACTTTTAAAATCTAAACTTCAGCAAATAAAGTTCCCTCTGAATTATGTATGCAGGCAAGCGTCCCTGGCAGTCTACTAAGCGTTTCGGCCCTAACGCGGGGTTCGTCGGTTTCATCTACCGATATCCCCCTAGAATCGCTGGAATTCAAAAAGGCTTTGCTTTGAGAGATATTATATCTAATCCTTATTTTGTGATATTTTCCTAAATGCTCAGACCACTTTTGGCATGAAGTCCCCGATGCATGGCCAAGGAGAACTAAGGTGCTGACATTTCCGGTAATCTCAGAGAAAAGGTCGTTACCTTGTTTTTTGCCCCCAAATAACGAGGCCACAAAATCGTTATGGCTTATGGCGTATGTGCGACCTCTAATTAAATCCGTAGCCTTCGGATAGCGAGAGATGGGGACGTCATCGAGTAATATTGAAAAGTCGCGCCCCTGAGATTGAAGTAGCATAAGGTGATTAGTTACCAATGAAAAAATGAGATCGTTTTGGACGCCGCCAACATCAATGGCAATCGCGCCCTTACGGTTAAGCATCTTTTTTATATTACAAGTGTTCTCGGTGGGGTTTCCGTATATGGCCGCAGCTTGACGGTTAAGTTTATTAAGAAAGACGCGTACCTCATCGAGCTCAGATGATCCGGCCATATAATCGCGGTCAATCGCCTTATATTCCGAAACGGTTACGTAGGCTTTCTTGGCCATGCCATCCAAAATGTCTTTTAAGTTAGCTAGGGGAAAGGCTGCCAGATTTTGGAAAGTAACAGTGCTGTTTTTTCTTAAGACGACCTCCAAGAGCGCACGGAGTAAAGCTTCAGCTTTTGGAGATTTTGGCTTGTTATTATCATCTGGCATGGTCTCATATAAGAGGAACGCCATATCATCAACAGCCATTCCTCTGAAAATGTCATAGTAAAATTTGTTTCGCGAAATACACTCGCAGTCCAGGCTGTTTTGGGTAATCATGGCTTCTAAATTTCTATTACCGTTATGGAGAGCGATGAGCGGAATATTCTTATTTTGCGATTTGCGGACAAAGGGCATTAAGGCCCGGACGCGAGCATCACTCGGCCCGCCCGATACTACCGCGCTTTGTGGGCTTTGGTTTATTCCCCATATGTAATCAATGGCAGGAGTTTTGCTTTTGGGAGCCATATCAATAATGTCATTATCGCTTGGGTCACCGGAAATAAGAAGTAGTTCCTTTTTGTTTACGCTCGATAGCACCGCCACCGCGCGATTTTGAAAATTGGCCTCGGATACGTTCTTATAAATCTGGTTTATTTCTTTTTTGGTGCGGGCGTTTTGCAGAGCCGTATGGATTGCGTTACCAAGCCACATTAACGCGCCCATTTTGCCGTCGAAGTTGGCCATCAGATATTATCCTTGCGTAAAAATGTCGAATTTAAACTTGAACGGCGCAACAGACGGAAGCCCTACAATAGCCTCGCCGACACAAAGATCGGCTAAATCCCAATCCTCAACCATATAGCCCTCTCTCTTTTCGTAATGCCTACTGCCGCCTGCTTCGGCAAATGTCTCAAGTATTAAGTTTCGTCCGAACAATTTACTGACATATTCTCTTGTATTGGAATCATTTGATCGGAAAGCGAATATAGAAGAAAAGCCTGTTACAGCGTTTCGGGCTTTGGCTTCTCTGTCATAATTGGCGTTTAGCTGGTCTATGCTTTGAAGTCCGGCTAATATCTTTAGGCCAAGGCTGCGTCCAAAATTAATACCATCTTCTAGATGCCTAAGGTTTGGGAGTAATTTTAACTCATCGACGATGAGATAGACATTACCCATTGTGGCCGTTCGGCCAAGAGCCTCTTTGAGGGCAAGGTCAAAAAGTAATGTGTAGATGGGCGACAAAATATCGCCGATGGCTAAGTCGTATTCAAGGAAAGCTGTTAGGCCTCCTTTATTGCGTATGAACTTGCGGATTGAAAAGTCGCCAACATCGGCAAAAACGCCTGTCAGAACGTCTCTTGTAACTGAGTACATTTCCGAGAGAACGCCCTGGGCTTGGGAGCCTGACTTTCCTCCAATGTAGGAAGCGACAGCGGCCAGATCTTTGTGCCCTGATAATAGCGACCTTAGGATATCGACCGGGGTAGAGTCTATGTAATTTTTTAGATCCTTGTTGTTAAATGGGCTGCCCCTACCGTCCCGCACCAAGGCGGTTATAATTGAGGCAAGTAAATCTCTGGCCGCATTGGGGAAAAAAGGATTGTTACTGTTCTTCTCAATTCGCTCGGCAAAAAGTGATTTACAGATTTCTTGGGTGTTTTGAGCTACGGCCACGCTGTCGCCGCCATCGGCTATTATTTCTTCATATATACTCCACTTATGTAAGCTTTCGCGGTACTGCACCGAGTTTCCAATAACAATATCCCCGACGGCAAAGAATTTCTTGTGGAAATCTCCTTTGCTGTCGAAGATGAGCATAACGTCGTCCTTAGTAAGTTTGCGTTTAAGCTGTTTGACGATATGATAGAAGAGATTCGTTTTACCGCTGCCCGTACCGCCAACCAACAATAAGTGCTTACTGAGCATTTCTTCGGTGATTCCAAAGGGCTTGTTCGTTCCGTTAAACTTCCCCGGTATGCGAACAAGGGCATGAGGGACGTCAGGGGGCGGAACGTTATTTTCAACAAGCTTTCCATAGATAACTTCGTGGGTGAAAGGCATCTGTTGTTCCCCCTAAAATGACTGATTTAGGCTAGCATTTTGATGCGTTAATTGATTGTATAACTATTCAATAAGCTAACAGTCAAGTTAACAGTTATGGACAAAACGCGAAGGCCTCTGACAAAACGTATCTCTGGCAAAATGGTTTTTCGCGATTGTCTTGTAGCCGAGGGTATTTTGCGATAAGCCCGGCTAGGCAAGCGCGGTCAGGCAAGCCTAGCCAGACAAGCCCGACAAACGCGATCTTGGGCCTAATGTCTTGGCAGTAAAAGATCGGATTTGGATATCACGGCCTTGGCAATCTAGATGGTGCGGTTTGAGGTGAAAAACCGCAGCGAAAAATAAATGCGTAACGAAAATTGTGGAAATGGATGAAGATTTTTTCGGCGGTACCGCAGAAGGCCCGTAAACGCGTTGGCTGAATAGAAAAGACTACCCGTTTTGGCGTCAGTTTTGCTCAGCGAGTGGGGAAAATCCCTGTTTGCGCGGATGAAATAACTAGTATGTTTACGGAGAAGCGGTCAAAGCGTTTTTAAAAGAGCATTTTAGGCCGGGAGCCGAAAATAAGAGCGGTGGGACTTTATATAGAAAATTTTCTGGTCAATGTTGGTTTAATTTACACGGCTATCCCTTAAGAGGCCAAGAAAAAGCCCGAACAACAGAGTATTTGGATGAGCTCTGTTGTCGGTTAAGCCCACGCAAGTTTTCCTAGCGCAAGTTTTCCTGTCGCAAGCTTACCTTCCGCAAGCTTAGCCATGATATATTCCCACTGATATATTTTACCTTCTTGGTAATGCTTGGGCCTTAGCTCGGCTAAAACCATATTATGCTCTAAATGTACAGTCATTATTATTATAACATATTGGCTTGAAGGTCACAAGAGATATTTTGATATTTCGCTGGTTTAAAAATATTTTCTTTACATCTGGAGATTTGATTTTCGTAAATTTGCCCAATTTTAGTAAAGGCCAAATAAACAAAGGTTTTAGCCAGGGGAGCTGTTTTATTTCGCAGCCTATTGTGGCCGAAGTCTTCAGCCTGTAAGGGTTTTTTCAATACCTCCGCCTGTTGGGCCAAAGTTTTTTAATCGCAAGATCGTAAGATCGCAAGAGTGCAAAATCGAAAAATCGCAAGCTCGAATAATCGAAAGTTCGCAAGGTCGCAAGATCGCAAGCTCGGCCCTCTTGACAATTACCCTAAGCTTAAGTAAACTGGCCCCACTATGATGATATCTCCTCGACATGATTTCTCTCCCGCGCTCAATTGGGCCCCAAGCTCAAGCCTACGCCCTACCTTGGCTAACGCTCGCTTTTACTTTTATGGCTTTTTTTATTTTTGGAGCTCCTCGGAGGTTTCGCCCCAAGCTTAGCGCGTGACAAAAAATAATCACACCTAGCCGCCAGCGAGACCAAATCCGCTGGCGGCTTTTATTTTATATTTTCTAAGGAGTAACTCTATGTCTGACCCTCAATCGCCTACGCCCAAAGAGCCGGCCAAGCCCGCGCCCAAGATCCCGTCTTACAAGCGGGCCAGTCGCCTGACCCATCCGGAAAACACGGTCATCAATTTAGGACCATATGCCATTGGCGGCGAAGAGTTTATCGTCATGGCCGGTCCCTGCTCAGTGGAAGCCGATCCCCAAATGTTAGGTACGGCCTGGGAGGTTAAGATCGGTGGGGCCCACATCATTAGAGGCGGGGCCTTCAAACCCCGCAGTTCGCCATACAGTTTCCAGGGCTTGGCCGAAGAAGGCCTAAAGATGCTGGCTAAGGCCAGAGAGCTTACCGGCCTTGGCATCGTAACGGAGGTCATGGATTCTACCGACGTAGACTTAGTGGAATCCTATACCGACATCCTCCAAGTCGGGGCCAGAAATTCTCAAAATTTTTCCCTCTTAAAGCGCTTATCAAAATGCCAAAAGCCCATTCTTTTAAAGCGGGGACTTATGAATACCGTAGATGAGCTCTTATCGTCGGCAGAATACATTCTAGCCGGCGGAAACGAGCGGGTCATCTTATGTGAGCGCGGCATCCGGACCTTTGAGACTTCCACCCGCAACACTTTAGATCTCTCTTCGATACTGACCATCAAAGAAAGGAGTCATCTACCGGTCATAGTAGATCCCAGCCACGCCAGCGGCAAAGCCCACTACGTGGCGCCGCTATCGAGAGCGGCCTTAGCCGTAGGCGCCGACGGGCTAATGGTTGAGGTCCACTGCGCGCCTGAATCAGCTTTATGCGACGGCGAAGAATCCATTACCCCGGGAGAATTTCGGGACATGATGGCCAACTTAGCCGATCTAGCCCCGGCCTTTGGCCGCCGGATATCCACCATCCCTCTTTTGGCTCAAAACCAACGCCCATAGGAGAAAAACATGTCCGCAACCGACAAGCGCTCGGAACTGACAGCGCTTTTAAGCCCACTTAGAAATGAGATAGATCAAATCGACGAACAGATTTTTACTTTGCTCCAAAGAAGAGCCCACACGGCTATCGAGCTTGGGAAACTTAAAAAGAAGAGCTCTCTACCCATCATGGATCTTATGAGGGAAAGGCAGGTGCTCTCAAAGTTGGCCGAAGCCGTTAAGCCTGAAGATGGTGGTTTGGGCCCGGAAGCCGTCATGAGCGTCTTCACCGAGATCATCAAGGCCTGCCGCGCCGCCCAGGCCCCAACCAAGGTGGCCTTCTTGGGACCAGCCGGGACCTTCAGTCACGCTGCGGCCTTGCACCAGTTTGGAAGGCTGAGCCATTTTATCCCCTGTGACGATCTGGCCCAGGTCTTTAAGACGGCCGAAGACGGCGAAGCGGAATTTGCTCTCGCGCCCTTTGAAAATACCACCGAAGGTATCGTCGGTCAGACTTTAGATCTGCTCTCTAAAACCAACCTTAAGGTCCA
>JAITJB010000227.1 GCA_031279155.1 Deltaproteobacteria bacterium
GGCTTTGTGGTCATCTTGACCTTATTTTTGGCTCCTGGCTGCTCTTGGTTTGGTGGCGATAAGGTCAAAAGAGATGAATTTGATAACTTATCCGGTCGGGTGACCAAACTAGAGGACACGGTCTACCAAAGGCCAGGAGCCGCCCAAGGCCCCGGAATCCCGGGCCAAAGCGGGGCCCCGGTCCCCGGTACTCCCCCATACCCGGCTGACCCCAATAGTACTGGCGTAATTAATCCAAATATTTCGGCCTCTCAGCCCCCTGGCCTAGCCGGGCAACCAGTTTATCCCCCGGGCGGTCAAGCGCCAGATCCCTCATTTTCCGCCGCCTTTCCGCCCGGCGCTACCGCGCCTAAGGCCTCAAGCTCAGATCGCACGCTCTACAACCAAGCCCACGCCTTGTTGCGGCAAAAAAAATACGCTCAAGCCGCTAATATTTTTAGTCAGATGCTTTCCAGTAACCCGCGAGGGACCCTTGCCCCCAACGCCCGTTACTGGCTGGGAGAGTGCCGCTACGCCGCCGGTGATTTCCAAGGCGCCCTCCTAGAATTTCAGCGGGGCTTGGCCGACTATCCGCAATCCAACAAGGCGCCTGATTGCCTTCTTAAGATCTCTTACTGTCAAAGTCGCTTAGGCGATGGCCCGGGGGCCATGAGGAGCTTAAACCAACTCCTAGCCGCTTATCCCAATTCGCCTTCGGCCACCATGGTTAGAAGCGGGCGCACGCGCTTTAACGGTAACTGACCGCTTTTTAGCCTTAGATGGGATATATATTCTCGTCAAATACTATTATAAAAATTGTCTGACGAAAAAAACCTCATCTCTTCCCCCGGGAAGCCTAGGGGGAGCAATTCTAGCCCGATCCTGCCCAAGTCATTGGACCCCCGGGATCCTAGGCCGGGTATATTAGGCCTAAAACAGCTCAAAGGTAAATTACCAGGGGCTTGGACCCATCCCCAAGCCTGGGTGCCATCGGAGCTGGCCTTTTACCTCTTTCTTTTGCCCTTCATCTTCTGGCCTCTAGCCGGCGTCTGGCTCATCTTTCATATGTACAGCCAAGAGCTCCAAGGGACCTCCTTAGAGCAATTAAAGCACTATGAGCCGCCCACGGTCTCCTTCATCTTTGCCGCCGATCACACCTTGATGGCTGAAATCTACAGCGAACACCGATTAGTTTTATCTTTAAATCAAATCCCGGAAATTGTCGTTAACGCCTTTGTGGCCGCTGAAGATAGTACTTTTTTTCAGCATCAGGGCGTAGATATTATAGGTATTGGCCGGGCCTTAATAGCCAATATTAAAGCCGGTCAGACCGTCCAGGGAGCCTCAACTATCACCCAACAGATGATCCGATCGTTTTTGCTTACTAACGAGCGGACCTATGACCGAAAATTTCGGGAGATGATTCTAGCCTGGCGGGCCGAGCAGATTTTAAGTAAAGATGAGATCCTCTTTTTGTACTTAAACCGCATCTATTTGGGACGCGGGGCCTACGGGGTGGAATCGGCGGCTAGGCTATATTTTGGTAAGACCGCAACTGAGCTCAATTTAGCCGAAGCCGCCCTCTTAGCCGGCCTGGCTCAGGCCCCGGGCCGCCTTCAAGCCCACTTGGGCACGGCTAGAAGTCAAGCTAGGCAGCAATACGTCTTAAGGCGCATGACGGAAGTGGGCATGATAACCGAAGCTCAAGCCCAAAGAGCCATGAGTACCCCGCTAAACTTCCTCCCAAGGCGGCCTAACGTCTACCGGCAGGTCGCCCCTCAGTTTGCTGAGGTCGTCCGGATCCAGATGAATCAGTATCTAGGCGAAGAAGCCTTCTTAAATAGAGGCTACCGGGTTTTTACAACCCTAGATTTAAAAGTTCAATCCATGGCCCAAGAAGCTGTTCGCGAGGGCTTGGCGGCCTTAGCCAATAGACAAAAGATGAGCCCTAAGGTAAGATCTTTAAACGGCACAGAGGTGGCCGAGTACATACGCCGGTCAAGGGCCAGCCTTCAAAATCGCCCCTTAATGGTTAACCAAGAACCGGCCGGCTTAGTCCTTGAGGTTATAAGTTCCGGCGAAAATCAAGGTTTAATCGTAGCTTTCGGAGACGATCGCGGCTTTCTGCCCTCTGATAAGCTCTCTTGGTTTGTGGGCAAAAGGCGCTTGGACGCAGTTTTCGCGCCAAACGATCTGATTATGACCCGCGTTTTGGGGCGCGATAGGCTAACCGGCTATTTGGAACTAGACGCCTCGCCGCCGCCAGAGATCCAAGCGGCTCTGGTTTTAATGGAAAATCGCACTGGTAGAGTTCTGGCCATGGTCGGCGGCCGGGATTTTGGCATCGAGGGCATCGGTAATAGCGATTTTAACCGAGCAGTCTTAGCCTTAAGGCAGCCCGGGAGCTCCTTTAAACCCTTTGTCTACACCGCAGCCCTCGAAAACGGCTATACCCAAGCGTCCATAGTCTACGACGTTCCGGTAAGCTACCCCGACGGCCCCAAAATCTGGAGCCCAAGAAACGCCGGCGGCGAACACAATGGCCCGATAACAATCTTTGACGCCATTAGGCGATCGGTTAACGTCGTTTCAGTTAAGGTCACCAACGCCATTGGCCCTCAAACGGTTATCGAATACGCCCGCAAGATGGGCATAACCACGCCCCTTACCCCAACATTGTCTCTTGCCTTAGGGGCCTCTGAGGTTACGCTATTGGATCTGACCAAAGCCTACACGACCTTCCCCAACCTAGGCTCTTGGGTCTGGCCCTCTTTTGTCGATCGGGTTGAAGATCGATTTGGTCGGACGATTGTGGAATTTGAGCCCTACCTAACCCAAGCTATCGAGCCTGAGACGGCTTATATCATGATCGATATGCTCAGAGCCGTTGTTAGAAGCGGGACAGGGGCTAGGGTTGGGGCGGCCATTAAAGGGCCCTTGGCCGGTAAGACCGGCACAACTAACTCCCAG
>JAITJB010000020.1 GCA_031279155.1 Deltaproteobacteria bacterium
GCCTTCAGGCTTTGAAAGCTTTAACCAAGGGCAATTGATTTTAAATCGTCTGCCCATAGCATCACCAAGGAGTTAAGATTAAGATGTCCCGCGAAACTGTCGATTCTTTAGCTGCCGGAGCTTTTGACGCCCTAGGCCTTTTAAAATCCCTAATTGACCAGCTCCCCGATAATCTCTGGACTGAGCCCATTGGCACCTGGCCTGTTTGGCAACATATAGTCCACGCCCTGTGGGGCAATGATTTTTTCACCCCCGGGCCAGCTGTCCCGGCCCCGGAAGGATTGTCCATTGAAGTCTTAAGGCTCATGGATAAGGGCACCAATGCTCCAACTAAAGCTCAGATTTCGGCTTATTTGGCTGATGTCCGCACTAAGATCGAAAACTTTGCCAAAGGCGTAAGCGATAGCGATCTCAATCAACCCAATGAAAAAGCCAAAAGCATTGGTCTCGATTGGAATCTTACTCGCACCTTTGCTATTTTAGTTTCTCACCCCTATTATCATATAGGTTATGGCGACGCCTTAATGCGCAATAACGGCTTAAGCGGCGTTTTCTAGAAACTCTTTGGGGCGGCGAAAGTCGCCCCTAAAAATTAGGTTATAATTTCCATTTTCTAAACTTGCCTCCGTTCTCTCCAGTTTCTAATTTTCGCCTTAGCTATAAATACCTGGTCCCGCCCCTGAGCGGGCCTTTAGAAAAACTCGCGCTATTGGTGGAAAAACCTCTGCCTTTTACCACGAATATGTCGGTTTTTTTTCGGCCTCAGCTGCGGCTGATTCTTTCAACATACGGTTGTTGTTAGTTTTTTTGTCCAGGGGTCATTTTTACCAGGATGTGCATATTTGTTGCATTAGACCTTTGTAAGAAAGTTTTTTTCACTCTCTAAAGGAGACTACATGACAGCCCCAAACACCCGTAACGCGGTCAGGACCAAGTTAGCAGCTAACCCGCCGGCCCTGCCCGTTTTTGACAACCCTCCGACCTCCGAGCTCTTTGGCCGGGATATTTTTAGTCACAAGCTGATGCGTGAGCGCTTGCCAAAGTCGGTTTACGAAAGATTACAAGCCACCATCGAAAACGACAACCCCATCAGTCCTTCTGACGCCGACGTCATCGCCAGCGCCATGAAAGACTGGGCCATTGAGAGAGGCGCCACCCACTTCACCCACTGGTTTCAGCCACTGACAGGCGTAACGGCCGAGAAGCACGACGCCTTTTTGACCCCCACCTCTAGCGGGGACATCGTCAATGAGTTCTCCGGCAAGATGCTCATCAAAGGCGAGCCCGACGCCTCTTCCTTCCCCTCTGGCGGCATCCGCAGCACCTTTGAGGCCAGAGGTTACACGGCTTGGGATCCGACTAGCCCGGTCTTTTTGCTCAAAAGCGGCAACCGCTTGACCCTCTATGTCCCGACCATCTTTTTGAGCCACACTGGCGAAGCCCTAGACGCCAAGACCCCATTGTTACGCTCCCAGGAAGCCGTCTCCCGCCAGGCCATTAGGATCTTGCGCTTCTTCGGTAATGACCGGGTGACCAGAGTTAGGGCCATGGTCGGTCCGGAGCAAGAGTACTTTTTGATCGACCGAAGGCTCTACAGCCTGCGCCCGGATCTGATTATGGCTGGCCGTACCGTGGTCGGCGCCCCGGCCCCCAAGGGTCAAGAGCTTGAAGACCACTATTTTGGGGCCATCAGCCCCAAGATCCTAGCCTTCATGACGGAAGTGGAAAACCGCCTCTGGGCCTTGGGCATCCCGGCCCGGACCCGCCACAACGAGGTGGCCCCGGCCCAATTTGAGCTAGCCCCCCTTTATGAGCCCATAAACCTAGCCGTTGATCACAACATGCTCGTACTTAAGATCATGCGCGATACGGCCACGGAATTTGGCTTGGCCTGCTTACTCCATGAAAAACCCTTTATCGGCATCAATGGCTCAGGTAAACACAACAACTGGTCTCTGTGCGACTCTGAAGGCCATAACCTGACCGACCCTGGCCCCACGCCCTGGAATAACCCGCAGTTTATGGTCTTTTTGGCCGCCGTCCTAAGAGCAGTCCACAAGTACAGTATCCCCCTAAGGATCGGGGTGACCGGCGCTGGAAACGATCACCGCTTGGGAGCCAACGAAGCCCCGCCGGCCATCTTGTCGGTCTTTTTAGGCGACCAGCTAGCTGACGTCATTAAAGCTTACAGCGAAGGCAAAACCGACGCCGAAACCTGGCGCGGCGGGGCCATGACCCCGGGTATTTCAGCTCTAGCCCCCGTGGCCCGCGACATCACTGACCGCAACCGAACCAGCCCCTTTGCCTTTACGGGCAATAAATTTGAGTTCCGGGCCGTCGGATCCTCGCAGTCGATTGCCCCGCCAAATATCGCCTTAAACGCTTCCGTTGCCTGCGCCTTAGATGACATCGCCACCGAACTGGAAAAGACGGCGGCTTCCGGCCTCGATAGGCTCCAAGCCTGCCGGCAAGTTTTAACCAAGTTTTTCGAAGAGCACCTACCGGTCGTCTTTAACGGCAACAACTACGCCCCGGAATGGGAAGAAGAAGCCGAAAAACGCGGTCTTTGGAACCTTAAAGATAGCGTCACCGCCTTATCCCACTACACTGACCCGGAAGTTAAAGACGTCTTCACTCGCCACGGCATCTTAAATGAGCGCGAGATCGAAGCCCGCCAAGATGTTTTACTGGAAAATTATATCCGGGTCGTTCATGTGGAAACTAAGCTGGTTCAGACCATTGGCCGGTCAACTATTTTACCGGTGGCCTTAGACGCCTTAAAGAAGGCGGCTGACTTAGTTAACGCTACCTTAAACCTCCCCAAGCCAGCCGACGCCCCGGTCAAGCCTGAGGAGCTAAATTACCAGCGCCTCTACACCCATACATCTAAGCTAATCTCACTACTCGATGAATTGGACGCCACCCACGTTAAGCTCGACGCCTCTGAAGGCGTGCTCTTAAGAGCCGAAGGGGCCAGAGATGAGCTGCTGCCGCTTTTACTTAAAATCCGCGTTGAAATCGACGCCTTAGAGCTTTTAATCGATGATGGATCTTGGCCGCTACCTAAGTACGGCGAGATGCTCTGGCAGTAGACTATTTACCACCTATAATCAGCCTTTTTGGCCCTGCCGTGACTGGAACCTCGCCGGTTCCAGTTGCGGCAATGCCATCTTTAGGCTAGATTTTTTGACAATAGAGCTTGTATTTTTTCTTGAAAAGTATGGTAACATGCTAAAATTGACGCTAAGATAAGCCGGTTAAGCCAAAAGCAGGCGGCGGAATTTTTTTAGTTTTTTTTTGTCTTTTGGAGAACACATGTTAAAGCAAGGTTTATATAACCCGGCTAACGAACACGACGCCTGCGGGGTCGGCTTTGTGGCTAGGCTCGACGGTCGCTCTGACCACGAGGTGGTAGCTTTAGGACTTAAGGTCGTAGTCAACATGACTCACCGCGGGGCCGCCGGGGCTGACGCCGATTCTGGCGACGGGGCCGGGGCCTTAATTAATATCCCGGATCTTTTTTTGCGGCGCTTCTACAATACTAAACTGCCTCCCCATGGCCGCTACGGTTTGGGCATGATATTTTTGCCCTCCGAACAAGCCGCCTTAGTTAGATCTAGGGAGCTGGTAGAAAACCAGGCTAAGAGCTTAGGCTTTAATGTGGAATTTTGGCGCGAAGTTCCCACCGAGCCTTCGGCCTTGGGCCAATTGGCCCGTCAGACTAAGCCCTCCATCTGGCAGTTCGTGGTTTTTTCTCCACCCAAGAGTGGCGAAGATCAAGAGGCCTTGGAGAGGCGTCTGTACGTTTTACGTAAATTTTTAGAAAAAAAGGCCTTAGAGGCCGGCTTTTCAGCCGATAGCTTCTACATCCCGAGCCTTTCGTGCCGCACGGTTGTCTACAAGGGCATGATGATGGCCTCGCAACTGGCGCCCTTTTACTCGGACTTAACCGATGAGAGCTTAATGTCGCCCTTAGCCGTTGTCCACCAGCGCTATAGCACCAACACCTTTCCCTCTTGGCGGCTTTCTCAGCCCTTTAGGGAGCTGGCCCACAACGGCGAAATCAACACCATCAAAGGTAATCGGGCTTGGCTCTCCGCTAGAGAGCCCAATTTAAAATCGCCTCTTTATGGCCATGACATTGAAAAGCTCTTCCCCATAATCGAACCGGATTCTTCGGATTCGGCCAGTTTAGATAATTCACTTGAGTTTTTAAGGCGAGGCGGACGCAGCCTCCACCACGCGCTAACAATGCTCATCCCCCAAGCTTGGGGCCAAAAATACCCCATGAGCCTAAATCTAAGGGGCTTCTTTGAGTACCACGCCGGCCTCATGGAGCCCTGGGATGGACCGGCTGCGGTAGTGGCCTCCGACGGCTTAAGCGTAGCCGCCGCCCTCGATAGAAACGGCTTACGACCTGCTAGGTACACCTTAGATGAGGACGGGCTTTTGGTCTTTGCTTCCGAATCGGGAACTATTGAATTAGACGACCGTAAAGTCGTGGAAAAGGGATCGCTACGGCCAGGGCAGATGCTCTTAGCTGAGGTAGGCAGCGGAAGGTTACTTAAAAATTCCGAGGTCAAAAATACGCTCGCTAGGCAGAAACCTTACCGCCGATGGGTTTCGGAAAACCGCCTAGATATCCCTGGTTTTTGTACGGCTCCCACCAGCTTTACTAGCCACTTAAGGGATCTAACTTTCCATCAAACCCTTTTTGGTTACAGCCGAGACGACACCGAAATCCTCTTAGCCCCTATGGCTTCTAGCGGCGCTGAGCCCAACGGCTCGATGGGGGCGGATATTCCCTTAGCCGTCTTAGATGAGCGCCCGCAGTCGCTTTTCTCCTTTTTCCGACAACAGTTCGCCCAGATAACCAACCCGCCCATTGACCCTATTCGCGAGGAATTGGTCATGAGCGTTATGACCTTCATCGGCTATGACCCCAACATCTTAAGCGAAGAACCCAGGCAAGCCCGCCTCGTTAAGCTCACCCACCCCTTTTTATCCAACGATGACTTAAGGCGCTTAGAAGATCTTAAATACGACGACTTCAATAGCCATACCATCAAAGCCGTCTTCGCTCCCCCAAAGGGCGATGAACCCATGGGAGCGGTCTTAGCCGCCGCCTTAAGCCGCCTGGAAACCGAAGCCGAAAAGGCCGCCCAAGAGGGGACGCACATCATTATCGTCTCCGATAAGACGGCTGGTCAGTCCATTAGCCAAAACGATGAAGACCAAAACGTCTGGTTACCCATCCCCTCGCTCTTAGCCGTAGCCGCCGTCAACCGTAAGCTCTTAGAAATTGGCCGTAGGGTTTCCATAGGAGTAGTCTCAGAAACCGGCGACGCCTTAGAAGTAAGCCATATGGCCATGCTATTAAGCTTGGGGGCCTCAGCCATTAACCCCTGGTTGGCCTTTGAGACCGTAGCCGATCTAGCCCAAAAAGGCTTACTTAGCTCTGATATGAGCGCCACCAGCGCCCTGGAAAACTACGTTTCGGCCCTTAAAAAGGGTTTACTTAAGATCATGAGCAAGATGGGCATCTCGACCTTAAGAGGGTACAGGGGCGCCCAGATATTTGAGGCCGTGGGCTTGGGCCCGGAACTAATGGATAAATATTTTCCCGGTATCCCCTCCATGGTTGGCGGCCTAGGCTTAGGCCACATCGAGGCCGGGGCGGTCGACCGCTTTAAAAAGAGCTTAAATTATCTACCGACCGCTGGTAATCCCCCTAAGGCCGCTGTTCTCCCGGTGGGCGGGACCTACCGCTACCGGCTGACCGGACAAAGCCACCTGTGGACCCCCCAGAGCGTTACCGCTCTTCAAGAAGCCGTCAGAAATAACGACTATGACAAATATTTACACTACGCTTCTTTAATTAATGAGCAAACTCGCAAGGCCTTTACCTTAAGGGGGCTTTTAGATTTTAAACCCGGGCCGCCTATTGAAATCGATTGCGTCCAGGCCGAAGAAGAATTGGTCAAGCGCTTTTGCACCGGGGCCATGAGCTTTGGATCCTTATCTAAAGAAGCCCACGAAACTATGGCTATAGCCATGAACGGCTTGGGGGCCCGCAGTAATTCCGGCGAAGGCGGCGAAGATCCGGCCCGCTACCGCATAAGATCTGATGGGCAATCGACTATTTCGGCCATCAAACAAGTAGCCAGCGGCCGCTTTGGCGTGACCTTAGAGTACTTAGCCCACGCCAAAGAACTCCAAATCAAAATAGCCCAAGGGGCCAAACCCGGCGAGGGCGGGCAGCTGCCAGGCCATAAGGTCGATAGTGAAATCGCCCGCGTTAGGCATTCCACCCCCGGGGTGACCTTAATCTCCCCGCCTCCTCACCACGACATCTATTCCATTGAAGATATCGCTCAGCTCATCTACGACCTCCACCAAGCCGCCGATCAGGCGACCGTTTCAGTTAAGCTGGTTTCAGTCGTGGGCGTGGGCACTATTGCTGCCGGCGTTGCCAAAGCTATGGCCGAATCTATCCTCATTTCTGGTTTTGATGGCGGCACCGGGGCGGCGCCGCTCTCTTCCATCCGCCACGCTGGATCGCCTTGGGAAATCGGTTTAGCTGAGACTCAGCAAACCCTAGTCTTAAATAACCTCCGCACTCGGGTCAGGCTTCAGGTCGACGGCCAGATGAAGACCGGCCGCGATGTGGCCGTAGCCGCCCTCTTGGGGGCCGATGAATTTGGCTTTTCAACTTCTGTCCTAGTCTCCATGGGCTGCCTGATGATGCGCAAATGCCATACCAACACCTGCCCGGTGGGCGTGGCCACCCAAGATCCTAAAATGAGATCCCGCTTTAGCGGTAAGCCCGAGCACGTAGCCAACTACTTTAGGTTTGTAGCTCGAGAGCTTAGGCAAATCATGGCTTATATGGGCTTTAAGACCCTAGACGACATGATTGGTCGCTGCGATCGCTTAACGCCCTCTAGTGAATCTGTCTTGGTAGCTGAAAGGGGTTTAGATTTTTCAAAAATCCTCTTTAAGCCAGAAGCCAAAGATCTGAGGTTTTTAGCCTACACCCCTAAGCCGCCGGCTAACACTTTAGACGATCTACTTTTAGAGCAAGTTCAAGAATCTATTGAAACCGGCGCTCCCATTATCGTGGAGAAGAGAGTTAAAAATACCGACCGGACCATCGGGGCTAAGATCTCCTCGCGCATCGTTCGCCGGCACACTTTGGCCGGGCTTCCCGATTCCACCGTGCTCTTAAAATTAAGGGGCATAGCCGGTCAATCCTTCGGGGCCTTCGGGGCTAAGGGCTTAACGCTCGATCTAACGGGCGAGGCCAACGACTACGTGGGTAAAGGCCTCTCCGGGGCCAGGATCGTCATCCGGCCGCCTGAAAACTCCCACCCCGATTTTGTGGCCGCCGAAAATTCCATTATCGGTAACGTGGCCCTTTACGGAGCCACCAGCGGCGAACTCTACATTAACGGCTTAGCCGGCGAGCGCTTTGCCGTCAGAAACAGCGGAGCCATGGCCGTAGTTGAAGGCGTTGGCGACCACGGCTGCGAGTACATGACCGGGGGCCGAGTCGTCATCTTGGGCCGCACGGGCGTAAACTTTGCCGCCGGCATGAGCGGCGGGCTAGCTTACGTCTACGATTCTGACGGCTTCTTCGATAACCACTGTAACCTTGAGATGGTCGATCTCGATCTTCTAAACGATTACGATGAAAGAGAGCTTAAGCTCTTAATAACCCGCCATCACGCCTTTACCGGAAGCTTGGTGGCCAAAAACTTACTAAACAATTGGCCTAGGACCAAAGATTGTTTCGTTAAGGTCTTCCCCATGGAATACCGGCGCGTCATCGCCCACGAGGCCCGTAAGATTATCGAGCTCCCCAACCCCCAATTGGAGGTTTTGCCGCAGCCACTCGAAAGACAATCTATATAGCCAGGCTATCTATTTAGCCAGACAATCTAGATAGCCTAGGCTAAATTTGCTTTTGGTAGTTTTTTCTATCCAATTTTTTTGCTTTCCAGTTTTTTGAAAGAAAGTCATATGAGTCATTACCGTCCAGTCGCTGAAAGAGTTAAGGACTATAGGCCAGTGGAATTGAGACTTAGCGATGAGCAGATGTCTACCGAGCTCAAACGCTGTCAAGACTGCGGCATCCCTTTCTGCCACGCCGCCGGCTGCCCCTTAGCCAACTTAATACCGGAAATCAACGCCGACGTTCTTCATGGCCGCTTCGATTCGGCTCTGGCTAGGTTACTTTTAACCAGCCCCTTTCCGGAGTTTACGGCCAGAGTCTGCCCGGCCCTCTGCGAGGGCTCCTGCGTCCAAGCCTTAAACGAGCACCCG
>JAITJB010000052.1 GCA_031279155.1 Deltaproteobacteria bacterium
CCATCAGATTAGGCTCCATTTAGCTTTTGAGGGCTACCCCATTTTGGGCGACAACCTATACGGCGGACCAAGCGCCCCGAGACTAATGCTACGGGCTTCGGGCTTAAAGTTTCGGCACCCTGGTAACGGCCAGATAATGGTCCTAGGCGGGCCCTGGCCAGAATCTGATGAGAGCTAACCAGGGCCTACGTTTAGGAAGATTCTGGGTCTCGCTCGCGCTCTGAATCTAGTTCTGAATCTGGCTCAGAATCTTGTACGAGCTCAGGCTCAGCCGCCCCCGGCGGGGCCGGACGGGCCGCGCCGGGGTTTAGACCTAGGCATTTTTCGGCAAACTGGCACCATTTGGCGCAGCCCTCATTGAGCTTGGGGTTGGGGAAAATATGACCACAACCGGCGCAGCGGCGCCGGGCGTCGTCTTTAAAAAATTCCACCCTAGCCCCACAAGCCGGGCAAGTAATTTCAAATATGTCTCCGGGTCGCCAAAAGGCTGTGTTTTGGCCCGGACATACGGTTACGGCCATCTAACTCTCCCTTCAGTCGCTTGGGAGCTTTATACTAGCAAGAAATATTCAAGCCAGACAGTTTTCTGTTTTAGTAGCCTACACCCGCCTCAAGGGTTAATGATTCGGCCTCTAACTCCCCATCGGGACTAAAGATCCAGCCCTTTAAGGCCACATCAAGGCGGTTTGATTGGGCTAAGACTTTTTTGGCTAGGTGCCAAAATCCCTGACAGCAGTGGACGCTCATGATGGGCAGCCAAAGCTCAGCGATTTTAGGGTGCTTTTGCAATATGGTCGTTAGCTTTATCTCGTATAATGACCAATCACCCAATTTAGGGCAGCCTATGATCAGAGATTTATCGAGGCCTAAAAACCTCTCCCGAAAATCTAAGGCGGCCGCCATGGCGCAGTCGGCGGCTAATACCAATATAGCCCGGTCAAAAAATGGGGCCGCAGGGCTAACTAGCTCAAGCTTAATAGGCCAAGAAGATAGATTTGGGAGGGTTTGATTATACTCGCGGGTTTTCATTGGTGAGGAAGCGGGTATTGAAGCTTGTGGAGAAGCTTTTGAAGTATCTTGTAAGGTAACTTCAGAATTCACTAATGAAACGTCAAAGGCCTTAGACAAACGCCGGACGATTTTAAGGGCCCCTTTGGGGCAATGGGCTAGGCAGGCGCCTAAACCATCACACAGGGCCTCGGAAGCCAAATGGACCCGGCCATTTTTAATGGTCAGGGCCCCTTCGGCGCAGCCCGGGAGACACTGCCCGCAGCCGTCGCAAAGTAAGGGATCGATTTCAACGATATCCCTTAAAGCCGTTGGGCTTAGATCGGGGTAAATTCCGCCATGACATGGACTACCATGACATGGACTGCCCTGACATGGACTACCCTTGGGGGCCGGAGAGCTAACTAGATTTTTCATAGGAACCTCCTTTCAGGCCAGTCCATCATCACATATTAAAATAAGCATCTCATTGATGGCGATCAAGAGAAAGAAAAAAAATCATGGCATTATCAAGGTTTACCCGGGCTTTTTTTTGGGCAAAAAAAATCACCCAAGTTTTAGCCTAGGTGATGCTCTTTTAGCTAGTTGTTGAAAAGGTGTTGGGAAGGGGCAAATTGGTGAGCGTAAGATTAAGATAGCGCTTAGTTTTAGGTAGCCAGTAAGTTAAAGACTTTTGTCCGTGCGCCTCGAAGGCACGCCAAAGACCGTCTCTAAAATCAGGCTGTGGTCGTCCCAGGGCAGATCAAACGGCACGGTCCCAACCCTATTGGGGCCCAATATCCTCACGTGGCGAGGGGGCACGCTAGCTACCACCAAGGAGCTTTGGGTGGTCACGATAAACTGAGTCTTGGGGAAGACCTCTAAGAGGTCTGGCAAAATACACGTTTGCCACGATGGATGAAGGTGGAGATCGACCTCGTCGATCATGACAATGGCCGGGGAATCTAAAACCGATTCCGGATAAATGTTGCCGTTGGCCTGGGCCATGCGCCTGGCTAGAT
Organism: Deltaproteobacteria bacterium; assembly: GCA_031279155.1. GTDB lineage: Bacteria > Desulfobacterota > Desulfarculia > Adiutricales > Adiutricaceae > JAISWF01. The sequence goes on from JAITJB010000052.1 coordinate 2,010, forward strand.
CGATTGACAGCCCTAAAACCGACTGAAAGCCGTGACTGAGCTGGCTGAGCCGGAAATAATGATCTGAGAGCGTATCCTTTAAAACCAACTCCCGACCGCTGTCGTCAAGACAAGGGGAATCGTAGCGATGGTTCATCATCCTGACGATGACGTCTTTAACGGCTTGGAGTTCTCGCAGACGGAAGCCTAGGTCTTTGTTGGCCCTAACATGGCGGGCTTCCTGGATATCGAGAGATTTAAACCACTTTAAAGTTGAGATGTAGTCTAATTTTGGCAAAAAGCCATTTTTAAAGGCGGCTTTGTCATCTAAAATGTAATCATCATTTTTAAGTCTAACATCATCAGGGTAAAAAGTTCGATCTGAAGAGTAGCAAACCAGGATAGGAAAGACAACTTGGCTTTTTTCAATGGTTTGAGCCAATTGCATGTAATCGTTATGCAGAACATTTAAAACGCCGTCGTAACCCGACCTAACTATGCATTCAAAACTCCGCAAATCAAATTCAATCTTATATTTTATATAGTCGTATTTAGAGCCCTTCTTGAGATCGTCTTCTTTAAATGAATTTATCAGTATACCAGCTTTTTTCGATAAGATATTAAGTAAAGAAAGAAAAATGGATAGAGAATCTAGGATAGCAGTTTTACCAGAGCCGTTGGGGCCGGTAATAACGGTTACGCGCTCATCGAACTCAATATCAGCCTCATCGAAGCATCGATAATTTTCTAAGACCAATCTCTTGACAAACATTTTTCATAGTCTCCGGACGGATGAGATATATTGCGGTTGTCCGGTATCTGGCCTAACCCAAAAACCAAGGCTGTTTTAACGGTCCGTATGCTTCAATTCTAAAATCCCGATAGTTCCCTGATAATCCCCCGATAGTCCCCTCATAGTCCTTAGTTCTTTAGAGACAAACCCACAAAGGCTTGAGTAAAAGGCTTGAGCATTACAATAAACTTAGGCACGCTAGAAAATTGACAAAAACAATTTTTATAAACAACCCAACTATAGCATAATCTCCATGACAAACCAAATAAAAAAAACGGTAAAATCTAAACTGCACACGTTTTTTTTCTAGCCCACAGACAAGGCAAACAAGACCTTTCCGTTTTAAAGGTTTTTTTGATTCAGGGCTCCAGTTATTGCCTATATCACTAATATATTTTATATCTATAATTTAGTACCTACAGCCACTCAAGATCCTGGTAAGGGCTATTTCTTCTATTTTTTGACAAGGATCTTTTATTTAAGGTAGAATAGCCAGATATCTGCCTTAAGACGGCCTGACTTAAAAAGGCCAAGCTATGGCAACATTAACTAATAAAGGCCAGATGTTGATGACAATCCAACCGACGGGCTCCTGCGGCTTTAATCTTAATGATAGCTATAAAAAACAGCCCAAGCCTTATCTTTCAATCCGATGAGATCCACCAAAGAACGGGCGGCTTTAGCCGCTTTTATGGCTTTAACTTTTCCCTTAGCTTGGCTACCACTTTCTTTGGCTTCGGCCATAGGCGCTTTAGGCGGGACCTTATTTTACTATCTAGTTCCTAGCCGCCGAAAGATTGCCGTGGATAATATCCGCGAAGCTATCAAAAACCAGGCCTTAGACCCAAACCTAAACCCCATGACCACGGCCCGGCGCTCTTTTGCCAACTTAGGCCGCACGGCCATGGAGAGCTTAAGAATTCTTCACCGGGGCATAGACTCCTTCCGAAGCCTCTATGAAGTCAGCGGGGGCCAGGGGGTCAAAGAGATCGTTAGCTATGCCCGAGAGCACGGTCAAGGCATGATCTTCTTAACGGCCCACACCGGCAATTGGGAACTTACCACCTTACTGATAACCGAAGAATTTGATTTTAGAGCCGCCGTCGTGGCCCGCACCCAAGGACCGATTTCTGATAGCGTACTGAGCCGAATCCGGACCCAAGGCGGCAACAAAGTGATCCTCAAGCACGAAGGGGCCAAGGTAATGCTCAAACACCTTAGGTCAGGGGGGGTGTTGGGGACGCTGTTTGACCAAGCCGATATCGTTGGCCCAGGAGGCGCCAAAATAATATTCATGGGAAAACCAGCTCTGACCACACTAGGCCCACTCAAGCTTGCCGCCAGGACAGGCGCGAGAGTGGTGCCGCTTTTCAGTCGCCGACAGGGCGGACGTTATTATTACGAAGTCGCCCCTGTCCTGACTCCGCCCTCAGACGGAGCCAGGGATTGGCTGGTCCCAACCGCCCAAAAATTAAATGACCTATTGGGCGATTTCATCCGCCGGTTTCCGGACCAGTGGATGTGGGGCCACCGGCGATGGAAAATTCCTGAGAGCCGAACCGACAAGTCCTGATTTCCCTAAAATCAAGATTCGGAGGCTGTTAGCCTTCTTTGGTCCACCGACCTTTCAAGGAGCTTTTTCTCATGGAAACCTTCCCTATTACCTTTCTTCCCGACAATGTCACCATCGAAGCCGAAACTGGCGAAAGCTTACTTGACGTCGCCAACAGAGGCAAAATACATATCAACGCTTCTTGCGGCGGCGAGGGCGTCTGCGGACGATGTGTGGTGGAACTGCGCGAGGGTAACGTCCAGGCTAGCCCTGGCCTATACCTTACCGACGAAGACTATCAGAGCGGCATAAGGTTAGCTTGCCGGGCCAAGGTCAATGGTCCGGCTACTTTATTTATCCCGCTGGAATCAAGGGCTGACGCCTCCTTCTTCAAAAAGGCCACTAAGGCTGAGGAAATATTAACCGTTGAAAACCCTGACCCCATGGTCAGACAGACCTGTATCATCCTGACCCCGCCTTCGCCTGGCGACAACCAAAGCGATCTCGACCGCGTCAACGCCGCTCTCTCAGAACTTAGCTTATTTGATAACGACATCGACCTATCGGCCATGAAGCGCATGCCTAAGATCCTTAGGGAGAGCGAGTTTAAAATCAAGGTCTCCATCTTCTACGAGCTCCCCCTTCAAAACCCCGATCGCGAGCCCTACGGGCGCATCGTTAACTTTGAACCGACAACTAGCGAAGATGATTACTACGGCTTAGCCGTGGACGTAGGCACGACCTCCATTTGGGCCCGGTTGGTAAACCTGGCCACCGGCGAAGTTTTGCCCAGCATGGGCGATCTTAACGCTCAGATATCCTACGGCGAAGACGTCATCTCCCGCATCGTCTACGCTGGCCGCAAAGACGGCCTTAAGCGCATCCAATCGGCGGCCATCGACACCATTAACCGCCTTTTAGATCGCTATGAAGAGCAGCTGCCTGGCTACCGCAAAAAGACCTTCATCATGTCGGTGGCTGGCAATACCACCATGTCCCACCTTTTGATTGGTATTGACCCCAAAAACATCCGCCTCTCACCCTACGTGCCCCCGGCGGCCACCTGGCCCTCGATTAGGGCCAGCTTTTTGGGCTTAAACGTCGAGGCCCATACGGTCATGAAGGTCTTCCCTTCGGTCTCAAGCTACGTGGGCGGCGACATCGTGGCCGGGGTTTTGGCCGCCGGTCTCTATAAGAGCCCTGAACTGACGCTCTTTATCGACGTTGGTACTAACGGCGAAATCGTCATCGGTAACCAAGATTGGATGACCTGCGCCGCCTGTTCAGCCGGTCCCGCCTTCGAGGGCGGCGGCGTGCGCTGCGGCATGCGGGCCGCTCCCGGGGCCATTGAAAACTTTCTCTATGAGCCCGCCGAAAAAAAGCACTACCTAGGCATCATCGATTCCGTCAGCCCCTCAGGCATCTGCGGCTCGGGCTTAATTAACATCGTAGCCGAACTCTTCCGGGGCGGCGTAGTCAATAAGCAGGGCCGCTTTGTCGAAAACTCCTCACCCAACGTCAGGCAGGGCCCAGATGGTTGGGAGTATCTGTTATCGCCAGCCGATCAGAGCGCCGGCGATCACGATATCGTCATAACCGAGATTGACATCGAAAACCTCATCCGGGCCAAGGGAGCTATGTTCTCTGGCTACCAGACCTTAGTTGAGGCCGTGGGCTTAGAGATGCAAGATCTCGAACGGGTCATCATCGCCGGCGGTTTTGGTCGATCCCTTAACTTAGAAAACGCCATCACCATCGGGCTCTTACCTAACCTACCCTTGGAGCGCTTTACTTATATCGGAAATAGCTCTTTAACCGGCGCCACCTTAGCCGCCCTCTCTGGCACCATGTGGCGCAAGGCCTATGAGCTTAAACAGATGATGACTAACTTTGAGTTAAGCGACACCCCGGGCTATATGGACCGCTATATCGCCAGTCAATTTATTCCTCACACCGACGCCTCACTCTTTGACCTTTAGGCCGCCAAAAAACCGGCCCGGAAGCCTTAAATATAAGACTTCCGGGCCAAATATCCCAGACGGTAATTTTTAATGCCCCAAAATAAGAGCCAAAACAGTAGTCAAGAAGAGATCCGAGAAGAGATCCAAAATAAGATTCCAGGTAAGACCATACTGGCCCGGGCCGCCTTTCTCCGCTCCGAGATAGAAAGGCACAACAAGCTCTACTTCCAATTGGATAATCCGGAGATCCCCGACGCCGATTATGATCTTCTAACTAGAGAGCTGGAAAAGCTTGAAGCTGAGCACCCCTACCTCAAAGACTCCGGATCCCCGACGGTTATGGTCGGCGCGCCTCCGGGCGGGCGATCTTTAAAAGAAGTCGTTCACCTGGTCCCCATGCTCAGCCTAGATAAGGCTTTAACCACCTCGGAAATCTCTGACTTCCAAGATCGCGTCCAGAGGTTTTTGGGCTCAAGCCAAAATATCGTCTTCCATACCATGCCCAAGTTTGACGGGCTGGCAGTTGAGCTAGTCTACCTAAATCGCACGCTCTCTTTGGCCTCAACTCGCGGCGACGGGCGCACTGGCGAAGATATCACTAGTAACGTTAAGACTATTGAAACCATCCCCCAAACCTTAGCCGCCAGCGCGCCCATGGGCGAGATCCACGTTCGCGGCGAGGTCTACATGGATAAGTCTGACTTTGTCCGCTTAAACGAAGATAGAGAGGCTCTAGGCCTCCCCACCTTTGCTAACCCTAGAAACGCCGCCGCCGGATCTTTAAGGCAACTAGACGCCAAGGAAACCGGGCGCAGGCGTTTATCTTTTTTTGCCTACGGCTTATCTGATCCCTCTTGCGCCCAAGAGAGCACTTACGGGGCCATGATGGGGGCCTTAGCCCTTTGGGGTCTACCAGTTGAAAACTCCAAGGCCAGTAGCTCAGCCTCAAAGCTAGATGATGTCTTAAAGATCTTTTCAGATTTAGAGATGAGCCGAGATTCGCTACCCTACGAGGTCGACGGTCTTGTTATCACGGTAGACGATCTAGCCCTATGGTCTCGCCTAGGGGCCACGGCTAAGGCCCCTAGATACGCTATCGCAGCTAAATTTAAGCCTAGGGCGACTATTACTAAGGTCTTAAATATTGAGGTCCAGGTTGGCCGCACCGGGGCCCTGACCCCCGTGGCCGTCATGGAGCCAGCTGAGGTCGGCGGGGTTACGGTCACCTACGCTACCCTCCACAACGAAGATGAGCTCAAGCGCAAAGACGTGCGGCCCGGCGACTTTGTTAGGCTCCAGAGGGCCGGCGACGTTATCCCGGAGATTGTTTCGGTACAATTAGATCGCCGCGATCCCAACCTAGCCCCCTTTGAATTTCCTCGCCATTGCCCCATCTGCGGGACCTTAGCCATCCGCAAGCCCGGGGAGGCTGTCTCGCGCTGCCCTAACCAGAGCTGCCCGGCTCAGATTGAAGCCCGGCTTATCCACTTTGCCCACAAAAACGCCCTCGATATCGAGGGCTTGGGCCAAAAGGCGGCGGCTCTACTACTATCAGAAAATCTAGTTAAGCAGCCAACCGATCTTTTCCGCTTAACCTTAGATAAGCTTAAGACTCTGCCGAGATTTGGGGAAAAATCGGCCCTAAACTTAATCGCGGCTATTGATAAAGCCCGCACCAAGAGCCTGTGGCGGTTTATAAACGGCTTATCCATCCGGCACGTGGGGGAGCGCTCAAGTCAGATCTTAGCCGCCCATTTTGGTAGCCTAGCCGCCCTCACTAAAGCCACGCTCGATGAGCTGATGACCTTAAATGATATTGGCCCGGAAGTAGCCAATAGCTTAGTAGACTTCTTCCAAAGCCCGCTCAATCACTCGTTTATAGAAGATCTCATCGATGGCGATTTAGGCATTGTCCCGAGCTTAGAGGCCCCGGTCACGGGAGGCGATCTTAGCGGCAAGCGCTTTGTCTTAACCGGAACCCTCTCAGGCTTAACCCGAGCTGAGGCCAAAGCCCGCATCACCTCGAGCGGCGGCCGGGTGCTCTCAGCCGTCAGCAAAGAAACCGACTACGTGGTAGTCGGCCAAGCGGCTGGCTCTAAACTTACCGAAGCCCGAAAGTTAGGGATAACCTTACTCGACGAAAAAACTTTTATTGAGCTCTTAGAGGGCAATAAGTCTTAGCTTAGATTTAGTTGGGCGAGTTCCATAAAGAGCCAAGGCCGAAATACTGTATAAATAAATATTTGATATTGACAAAAATACTGTTGATTTATTATCTTTAGATAGTCCTAATCAAGCGACCTTTCGTGGTCACTTGATGATATCTTTCCTGGCCTCGGCTATTGGTATTTTAACGGCCAAAGAGTTTGATGCGAATCCATCTGCGGTCGGAAATTCTGCTGGTGATAGCGATTAAGATCTAGTGGGTATCAGCCCAATGCTTGGCGACTCTCATGAGCCCCTCATCGATTGAAACTTTGGCTTCATAACCCAAAAGCCTTTTGGCCTTAGTTAGATCGTACCAGTGGGAAGAAGACATCTGTCTGGCTGTAAAAACGGTTACCGGCGGCTCGCCGGGGATCTTAAAGAACCGCCAAAACCACTCGATCAACTTGGCGGCCTTAAGGCCTAGGCTGCGCGGGATGCGCCGTCGAGTCCTAGGTACAGAAATAGCCACCAAGAGCTGGTTAATCAGCATGTTTAGATCCACCGGGCTACCCTGGGCGATAAAGAAAGCTTCGCCATCGACCTTGGCCCCATTCATTAGCTTTTCTAAGGCTAGATAGTGGGCCAGAGCCGCGTTATCGATGTAAGTAGCGTCGACCAAAAAAGGGCCGCCGGAAAATAAAAACAGCCGCCCCCTGACCGCCCTTTGAGCTAAGCGCGGCAGTAAATGAGGGTCGCCTGGACCCCATATCAAATGCGGCCTTATGGCTAATGTCTTAAAATCCGGGTTATTGGCTTCTAAAACCAAGCGCTCAGCTAGCATTTTACTGTAAGCGTAGGGCTGAGTGATATCGAAACTATAGGGGGCGCTCTCATCGACGCCCTCTAAGCTTCCGCCAGAGTGGACCACGCTAGGGGTACTGGTATAGATAAAGTACTTAACCTTAGCCCGCCGGGCGCTCTCAAGTAACCTTGAAGTGCCCATGGCGTTGGTTTCAATGAAGCTATTTAGATCGCCCCACATGCCGCTAATGCCGGCGCAGTGGATAACGGCCTCGACCCCGGCCAAGGCGCTCGAAAGGCTAGAAGGATCGTTTAGATCGCCTAAGACGACCTCATTTGAGGCCGGAACCGCCACAGGGGCCGGCCTACGCCTAAGCTGCCTAACCCTATAGCCCTTACTGGTTAAAAGCGAGGCTACCGCTCCCCCCAAAAACCCTCCAGCCCCGGTGACAAGTATCGTCATGTCCATAGCTTTACACTTCTTAGTCTTAGTCTTGCCTTAGTCTTAGCCTTAATCTTGGCCTTAGTCTTGGCCTAGATGACCTAAGGTTGGCTCTCACTATTGGGGGCGGTCTCTTGGGGGTTCCAGTAATCTAGGATAATACCCTTGGCGTCTAATGTTAAAAAAGTCAGCCTCATCTCAAAGGCCAGTTTTTTTAGGTCAAATAGATGCATGGCCTGGACCTCAAAACTTTGTTCGCCAGGGGAAACTAAGACCTCGACAAAGTCCTTGGCCTGCTTGCGGCTAGGGAAGGCTGGAATAAACTCTGTCTCGCCAGTTTCTAAGACCAACATTTGATCGCGGTGTTTGGTTACGGCCTTAGTTAGGACGTAAAGCCAGTTCCTGGCATCGGGATCCTCGTCGGCTGAAGGGGGGACGACATCGTAGTCATCGAAATTATCGGATTTATCGGATTTATCGAATTTATCAAATTTATCAGGGGGGGAGTCCATATACCTATCCTTATTGGCCAAAAACCTAGGGGTTAGCGTTGGGAAGATTTCGTGTATAATTATATATTCCGAGCCATCGGTCGCCAAGCACCACCCCGGCGACCGGGCTCGGGCAGAAAAGAACCATGTAAGGCCCGTCTCTCTAGCCTATTATACATCAAAAGACCCTCACTTAACCAATTGCTGAAATATAAATTTAGGATCTACCCCTCGTTTTGGAGTCCCTATGGCTAGCCGCATAAAACTGTTGCCAGAGCAACTTATCAACCAAATTGCCGCCGGCGAAGTGGTGGAAAGACCAGCCTCTATTTTGAAGGAACTGATCGACAATAGCTTAGACGCCGGGGCCACTAAAATTGAGATCGACATTCAAGACGGCGGTCGCCGCTTAGTAAGGGTAACCGATAACGGCTGCGGCCTCAATAAAGAAGAACTTTTTTTGTGCTTAGAGCGCCACGCCACCAGTAAACTTGACGCTAAAAGCGATCTCATGAACATCAATACTTTAGGCTTCAGAGGGGAAGCCATGCCCTCCATAGCTTCGGTCTCGAAAATGACTATTACCAGCGCCGATGCTTCCTTAGAGGGCCACAAGCTTACGATCGAGGGCGGTAAAATTATCGATCTAGCCCCTTGTGCGGCTAACCAGGGGACGACCGTTGAGGTCCGAGATCTTTTTTATAATGTCCCGGCCAGGCGAAAATTTCTCAAGACCACGGCCACGGAGACGGCCCACTTAACCGAAACCGCCCAGAGGTACGCCCTTTCTCGGACCGATATAAGATTGGTTTTCCGGGCCGAAGATAAAGAGATAATTAATGTCGATGAAAAAAGCGACATGGCTTCGAGGATCTTAAAGATCTTAGGCCGCCAGATAGCCTCCGGTCTTAGATCCCAAGATAAAAGCCAACAAGATCTCCGAATTCAGCTCTGGTTAGCCGGGCCGGATCTAGCCTCAAGAAGCAGCTCCCAACTTTTTTTGTACGTCTTAGGCCGCCCGGTGCGCGACCGGCTTATATTAAAGGCCGTAACCGAAGGGTACGGCCGAACTCTCCCCCACAACCGCTATCCGGTGGGCGTCATATTTATCGATCTCAATCCCTCACGAGTAGACGTCAATGTCCACCCGGCCAAAACCGAAGTCCGCTTCAGAGAGCCTGGTCTGATTTTTGACTTTATTGCTAAAACTGTGGCTAAAGTTATCGATGTCTCCCCCCTGTCATCAGAGTACCTTAGAGCCGATATAGCCAGGCCAAACGGGGCCAGCGATTTGGGCTCGCCAAGCTATTCCGGCGGGCCAAACGATTTGAGCACGCCAAGCGACTCCGGCGGGCCAAGCGGGGCGAGCTCTTCAAGCGATATTGGCCCTTCAAGCGGGCCAAACGAGCACAGCGAACAAAACAAACCAAGCGAACCAAGCAAACCAAACAATCAGGGCAACCTTGGCCATCAGGGCGTTGAGGGCGATCGCAACTATATGGGCGCCTTCCCCAAAAACTACCCGCCCTCTAAAGGCCAGAGCTACAGCGGAGATAAGGGTAAAACCTATTTGCCAAAGTTTTCCATGGGTCAACCTCAAAATAAGCCCCCGAGCCTGCCCTTTGAGAGAAATCGCATCCCCCCGTGGATGGATAGTAACCCGGCCCCTCCGGTTGATTCCACTTTATACGATCCTAAAAACCTTTTGCCCGAAGAATACCCCGATGAGCTAGAATCCATACGCCCCTTAGCCCAGCTCCAACTCTGTTACATCTTAGCCCAAGGGCCCAAGGGTCTGTACATTATCGACCAGCACGCCGCCCATGAGCGCATCCTCTACAATCAGTTCAAAGCCCAATTAAAAAAATCCGGTTTCGCCTCCCAGGGCCTGTTATTTCCCTTAACCATAGAGCTTAGCCCCCACGAGGCCTTAGCTGCGGCCAAATTAGCCGATCCCTTAGTCCACTTAGGTTTTAGCCTTGAACCCTTCGGCGGCAACACCTGGAACCTCCGGGCTCTCCCCTCCATCATGGGCCAAACTCAGGCCAAAGAGGCCCTCTTTGAGATGCTTCAGGCAGCTAAAAGCCGCCTGAAGCATCTTGAGGGCGCAGGCTTAGAGATGATGTTAGACGATCTATCGGGCGCCTGGCTTTACTCCATGGCCTGCCGGGCCGCCGTCAAAGCCGGCGATAAACTAAATTTGCCGCAGATGGAAAGCTTACTTAAAGATCTAGCTAAGACCGATGTCGGCGGCTACTGCCCCCATGGGCGACCGTCGGTTATCACCATCAGCCTTAGCGAATTAAGCCGCCGCTTTGGTCGGACTTAATATTTAAGTGCTCGACTTAAATTTTATTAAAAACCATATGGGAGTTTTAGATGTTTGGTTTTAGAGGATTTATTTTTAAAGCTAGGATAGTAACCATTACCCTAGCTATTATCCTGGCTATAATAATTGGCTCTTTTAGCTTGGCCCACTCAAAGGACGACAATACCCTCACCGTTTACACGGCCCAGAGCGCGACCACGGCCCAGCTCCCGCTCCTAGAGGCCTTCAAGGCCGGTTGGCCCGGTGATGGCCGTCAAATCAAGCTCGAATACTGGAAAAACTTAGACGACTTAAGGAGCTTAGTCTTAGCTGGTAAGGGCGACATATGGGTTGGGCACTTAGAGGGCTTAGCTAGGGCCGCTTCCCGGGGAGCCCCGGTCAGCTTAGTGGCCGTAACTGTCTGGCGCAAGTTTTACTTTGTCTCCAAACCTCTCCCCTTAACAGCTGGCGCGCCTGACCGCTTTCCGGAATCGACCTCAGAACTTTTGGACTTTATCTTAGCTAATAATGAGGCTATAGGCTCAGCCCCACAAAATAGCCCTGGCGGCAGTTTACTTAAAAAATTAGGCGGCCCTAACTTAGTTATCGAGGCTTTACCGCCTCAGCAGCTGATCCTCGATCTAGTCCAGGGTCGTAGAAGGGTCGGGTTATTGCCTGAACCAATGGCCACGGTTGCCGCCGAAAGAGACCCTTCGATAAAAATCATTGGTTCCTTAGAAGAACAATACGCCCAGCGCCTTGGCGGCCCAAGCGAAATCCCCCAAGCCGGGGTAGCCGTAAACCTAAATTTAGCCCAAAATGAAAGCGAACTAGTAGGCCAGCTCGTTAAACTCATCGAAGAAGGTGCCCAAAAGGCGGCTAGCCTCTCGCCCCAAGAGGCCGCCCTTTTACTTCCCCCCGAAACCCTTAAGGCCATAGGCGAAAACGTCGTAGCTATGTCTCTTACTAGAGAGCCCATCATAGCTAGATCGGCAGAGTCCTCACGCGATGAGATAGAAGCCTTTTTAAAGATTGCCGCGCCTGATATCTATGAGCCGGGGAACGCCACTTTACCGGAATCCTTTTTCTTTAAAGCCCCAAAATCAATGACATCTAAATGACCCCTAAACCAATAGGCCCTAATTATTTGCAAAAAGCTTTGGGCGCTATAGGCCCTTACGCGATTTCCCTAGGTCTGTGGGCGGCCTTAATTGAGACGGCGCACCTGATCTTTGGGGCGGCCTTATCGCCGAGCCCCATGGCCATCTTAATAGAACTTTTTAAGCTTACTGTAGCTGGCGATCTCTTCAAACATCTAGGCTTAACCGTGGCCCGGGCCATTTGCGGGGTGCTTTTAGCCAATATGGTCGGCAGCCTCTTAGGCTTAGCTGCCGGTAGGGCGGCCCGGACGCTTAAGTTTACCGCCCCTTTGGTCGCTAGCCTTCAATCGTGTCCGCCGGTAGTCTGGATCTCTTTGGCCATGGTCTTTGCCGGGACCGGCTCCATAGTGCCCCTAGCTACCGTCTTTGCCTCAACTCTACCCTTTGTCTTTAGTAACACCGCTCAAGGCGTCTTAGGCTTAGACCCGAGATTATCAGCCGTAAGTAAGCTCTATCAGGTCCCGCGCTCTAGGGTCTTTACCCGGTTTATCGTCCCGGCCGTAGCCCCCTACTGGCTGGCCGGTCTTTCCACGGTCTTAGCCACCGGCTGGAAGGCGGCGGCAGTCGCCGAGTTTATGGGTAGCCACGATGGGGTGGGGGCCCGTCTTTTTTGGAGCTACAATAACCTTAACATGGAACAACTACACGCCTGGGCCCTGGCCTTAATTGCCTTGGGTCTGACCTTAGAAGGCTTAGTTATCACGCCCTTAAGGCGCTGGGCCGCGTCTCTAAGCGTCAGGGGGAAACTTTGAGCCAAAATTTAAATACCATTCCCTCTCTGAAAGGCCTTCCCTTTGCTCCTAGTTGGGACTTTAAGCCTAGGATATTTTTAAATCAGGTGAGCAAATCTTTTGGCCAAAAGTTAATCATAAAAAAGGCCACCATCGATATCTCTGGCGGCACGCTCTTAGCTTTAATTGGTCCATCTGGCTCTGGAAAAAGTACTGTTTTAGAGATAATGGCAAAGGTTATAGCTCCCGACCAGGGGCAAGTCCAAAGGCTTGGGGAGGCCAGCCTAATGTTTCAGGATAACGCCCTGATGCCCTGGCTCAACGCCCTCGGAAACTTAACTTTCATAGCCAATCCCAAAATTAAAACAAGCCAAGCCACAAGCAACGCCTTGGCCTGGCTCGATATCTTTGGTTTAGATCCTTTTGTCTTTCCCGGGGCCATGAGCGGGGGCATGCGGCGCCGCTTAAGCCTAGCTAGGACCATGTCGGCCAGTAGACCCATCGTTTTACTAGACGAGCCCTTGGCCTTTTTAGATGAGGCCTGGCACGATCTCATCTCAGAATTGATTGCCAACGAAGTCAACCGAGGCTCAATCGTGGTCATGACCGGCCACTTTACGCCTGACCCGCTCGTTAGGCAGCTAGGGGATAAATTTAAGCTACTTGAGGTCGTAGCCCCGGTGGATATTGAGTTTATTTCTGGCCGTTAAATTTTTTCTTTTCGTTAATTAAGGAGCCTCTTGGGGCCTCCCGGCGCGCCAACGTTTTCTGAAAACTCCTGACCTAAGGCTTGTAAGTGAGCAACCAAGGAAGACAGGCCCTCTCTGGTGTCGTGGGAGATCTCCTCAACTTCCGTGAGGATCCGGTTTAGCATCTCTAAGGCCTCATCCATAGTGCTATTGATGCGGCGGCGCTGCTCGCGCAGGCGCATGCTAAAATTATGCCTAGCTGAGCCTAGGCAGCCTAAGATCTGCCTAGCCACCATGGCCCCGGATTTTGTCCTAAGCGTCAGACTCGGCCCATCAAATTCGTCGGCTCCGGCTAACCTGGCCACGATGTGGGCATAACCGGTAAATTCTTCATCTAGCCCGTTTCTAAGGGCCTGAGAGTCCTCAGGGCATTCTACGGCCCGATCGGCTAAGGAATACATCCGATCAAGAGTCCCGTCTAGCTCGTCGAAGGCTTCAACAGCCAAACGGCAGTCATAGATGATTTTGGGCATGTTTCTCATCTCATCGCTCAAAGTCTCAATAGTCTCAGCCACGTCTAAAGGCTCAGACGCCAATTCCAGCGTGGCCAGTTCGCTGGCCATGATCCTAGCTACGAGCTCATAATGGTTTAGATCAGGGCAATTTTGAGCCGGATTAAATACCTGTTCCATGGAACCCCCCCAGGGATTGAAAAATGACCGGAAAATTAAGCTAAGACTACCTTGGCCTAACTAGAAAACTTCATTGGCCGGTAACCTCACCGTCAATAGTTGCAATATCGCGGCCAAAAAAATAGGCCATTTTTTCCGTCTATAGCCCATATATTGGGTTTTTTAATTTCACCCCCACTGCTAAAAAGTTAAATCCGACACTGACGACCATTGTTAAGACTGGCCCAAAGGGGCCCAAAGGGAACCAGGTGATTTAAACTTTGGTTGACAGGCGGTGGCAGTGGCAGAGTCGGGATTAAAAGCAAATTAATGCGATCTATATTTATAACATGCTAATAAATACTTTCGCCACGATATTTTATATTTTAACCACGATAAAATATGCTCTTTAGTCCTGAAGCCCATTAATTTATTAATTTACGGATCCTGTCCCTTAAATCACGGGCCCCTCTATTGGCGCTTCAAGCCTGGCGCGGGTTCTATGCGTCCTTCGAACAAATATCTCAGACACAGCGATAGTAAGATACTGATTTTGCTAAATTTAATTTTAAAATTAGTTAACCTAATGAAAAACCAGACCGAAGCCTCTTGAACCAATTTGTTTTTGACCTCAAGTTGAATAAAATAAATTTCTTCACCTGGCCAAAAAGTCCTTGACAACCCAAAGACAATTTGAGTAAAATATGTCTTAGTCAATTACAGAAAAACCTAAGCTCTTAGGCGCGGCCTTTGCCTGTCTATTAGCTTTTCAAATAGCCAGACTCTTTAAATCGCCAATCCCTTGAAAAGACCTTTACAGGCAGTCAATGAAAACATATCAAATACCCTTCCCTCGCCAAAGAAAAGATCACTCACTTGGCTCCTTTTTTATGTCATGTGCCGGCATGAAACTCTCAGACACAGGGCTCTTTCCCCCTGAAGATTCTTGGGCCAATTTAGTAATCGAAAGGACCGCAGGCGTCTCCCTCCCAAGCTTGAAGGGCAGAATGTGCAACGATCTTCTTTTTGAGTTTGTGGAACCAACACCACCTCCAACTGAAACAGCGAAAAATGCTTCGTCTATAAAACAAAGATATCTAGTTATCGAGTTAGAATCCCGTAACTTAGGTGATAGAGCCTTTGTAAAATATTTAAGATACACTTCAACGTTCGCCCACCATTTACAACGTGAAATGGACAAAAATCGCCTTAAATCAAACTCTGATTCCAAAAATCAACCTGGCAAAGGAAGACCGATAATCAGGCTACTTATTGTTGCCGGCTTGGGGATCAACAAAGTTGCCCTAGACAAGCCGGAGTATTGTTTTCGCACGAATTTTGATATCTTTTTTACAAAAGATATCGACCCACAAAAGACGTTTTTAGAAATCCAGGCCCTTGTCGACAGTAATACCCCTCTATCTTTTATGGACAGGTTCAAGCTTCTGGTACTTCCCATAAGCGGCGGGGTAAGTAAAATTAATCCGAAATTTGCCGCTGAGTGCTTTAGACTGATTTATAAGGCTTACGGTAGAAAAGATGTTCCCGCTGAAGTTAAAAAGATAGGTATGGCCTTGGCTGATTCCTTTGTGTTATTATATAACCGGGAGTTAAACAGTGAACTGTGGACGACTTTTTTAGAGGAGGATAATATGGTGTTTATGTCTGAAGCTAAGTACTTTGAGGGCTTTGATGCTGCCAATGCGGCAGCCGAGGAAGCCAAAGCGGAAGCCGAGAAAGCCATAGCGGAAGCCGAGAAAGCCATAGCGGCAGCTGCTCTGAAGTTCCGCGACTTTGGCATGAAACCCTCTGAAATCTGCCAGATTTTAAACATTTCCAAAAAAAAGCTTGGGGTAATTTTTAAAAATTCTCCAGCGCCCAGTACCGAGAACTGAAGCCTAAAAGACGCCGCTAGATGAACGGAGCCCGCTAAGCGGTGGAATATCTGTTCTTTAAGCATGGCCCTTTTCGCCCTAAGTCTTACTCTTAAAAACTAACAAATTTAGCCCAAAAAGGCCACACTTT
>JAITJB010000055.1 GCA_031279155.1 Deltaproteobacteria bacterium
GTTCGTCAACGTCAGGCTAGAATGGATCGACCTACACCGGGCCGACCAATCCGAACTTACGACTCTAAAATACGCAAAATACTACGGCATCAAGCCCGATCGATTGGTCATTGAGATTACCGAAGAAGAGTACCTAGGCACCTCTAATATCCAGGGCCTCATGGACGCCTACCGGCGAGCTGGCTGTAGGATAGCCTTAGATGACTATGGCAAAAGGGGCAGCACCATCGAGCGGTTGGCCCAGGTTTTTCCGGATATAATCAAAATCAACATGGACTATATCCACCGAATTGAAGAGAGCTTTCATTTTCGGGAATACATTAAGTCTTTAGCCGAATTTGGTCGGCGGGTCGGCGTAGACGTCCTCTACGAGGGCGTTGAGACCAAAAGACAAGTTGACATCTGCATGTCCCACGGGGGCCGCTACTACCAAGGCTTTATCTTAGCCAGGCCTCAGCCTGACTTAAAGGGCGCCTTAGTCGATCTTGATCTGTTCGTAGATTCTGGCCTGAGGATGGGCGCTAGCCGCCGAATCCAGTGAATTATTTTTAGTAGCAGCCAATGATGACCTACTAAGCCAGGCTAGGCCAAGCAAAGCTTGGCCTAGCCTGGCTTATCTTTGTTTCGCCTGGCTTTGCTTTGTTTCGCAAGGCTTAGCCTGGCTTAGCCTGATTTAGCTTAGCTTCGTTTGCCCCCTTTTCCCCGCCTTAAAAAAAACCTACCATAAAATGTCAGATCGGGTTAAAGTTTTTCTCAGTTTCAGCCGATAAGCTAATAGAGATAAACTATCCTGAGCCAAAAACGTGGCTCGGGGGGAGGTGCAAAATGCTAGTGTCCAGTGATTTTTTAGGCTATCTTAACCGCAAGAAGGAATTAGAGAAGAATAACGACCCCATGGTCAGGGCGGCCATGAAGTCTTCGCCCGGGGGCAAAGAAAAAGGCCCGCCCATTGAGCCGGTCGGCCGCGAGGCCGATAACACCCGGACCAATGAGGAAGTGGAATACTTAAATGAGAAATCCTCTACGGTTAACGTAGTCTTGTAATTGGCTGATTGGAATTAAAGCTTTAGCCAATGGAGCTTTAGGTAAGCCTCAGCCAAAAGCTACGGAAAAAAAACTACGCTAAAAAAAGTTTATCAGCTCAAAGCGTACCAAAGATGGGTTTCCAAGGCCTTTGATCCGTCAAAACCGGCTTGACGGACGACGGTGGAGTATATCTCTAGCTGCCTTTGGTAGACAGGGTTGCGCTTTTTGGGCTTTGAGAGCTTATAATCGACAATCACGCCGCCGCCTTGTTCATCGACAAAAAATAAGTCTATGACGCCGCTTAAGTAGATGGGGCCATGACCGAATTGATCGCTTTCCAGCCGCAGCCAAAATGGCCACTCGCGTTGGATTTGACGGTTGCGGTTTAAGGCTTGGGCGGCCTTACGCCCCAAGGGGCTTTCTTGAAATAAAAGGACCTTGTCAGCTAAAAACTCCAACTCCCCTTGGCTGGGACTTAGACATAACCTCTGAGCTTCGGTATTTAGAAGATCTAGAGAGGACTTTTTATCGAGCTTATAATCGGTAACCTCCATGGCGGCGTGGAAGAGCGTACCTAGCTCCCAGGGTTTTGTGGGGCCAGCGAATTTAAAGGCGACCTCGCTATCGCCAAGGCTGGCAAGCTCGCTAAATCCCAAAGCGTCAGGGTTACCAATTTGGTCAAAACGGTCAAACTGCTCAAAGTTATCAGATTGGCTGGTAAGATCAAAGGTCAGCTGCTCGGGTAAAACCTCTTGAGACTTATACATCTTTGGGGTAATTTGAGCCTTAGATTGTTTTTTAAGCGTTTCTACAAGCCGGCAATAATCGGTTACCCCCATGGAGATGGTTCGGTTGGGGGGGAGCGGTAAAACGAGCTCGGGGATAAAGGCCTCGGTTTTGGCTGATTCTATATTAGCCTTAGAGGCTAAAGGCTTGGTTGGGCTAATCTCTACCGGCTCAGGCGGCGGATTAAAATCAATTACGCCCACATGCTGGCTAAAGTTTTCCCAATTAACTATCGAGGCCAGCCAAGATTTAGCCGATTCGCTACCCTCAGTTTTGGCCGCTTTTTTGTCGGCTGCTTTTTCGGTGGCTTGGCCAACTAAGACCAGATGATCTCTGGCTCTTGTGGCCCCAACGTAAAGTAGCCTCTTGGCCTCGTTATCGGCGCCTCGCTTATCCCAATCTTGGAGTTCTAAATACTTATCACAGCTGAGCTTGCGTCCGTATTTTATCGAACGGTAATTTATGGCTACAGAGCCGTCTGCGCCAATCAAAATCCCATCATTTCGGTTTGAGGCCAAGGCATCGGCTTCGGCGATAACGACCACCGGAAACTCCAAACCCTTGGATCGGTGGACGGTCATGATGTTTACAGCCCCTTCTTCCAGCTCGCCTTCGGTACTATCGGCATCTTCTTCGCCTTTAAAAAATCCTACGCGGCGTATTTTCTCTAACTGGTCGGCCCCGGATAAGGGCTGCTGGGGATCGTTATAGCCAATAGCCTTAACCATGGCCAAAAAGTCTTGGACTTCCCGGACCCGCTCAGGAGAGCCGTTATCGCCAGAGACGATCATCGGGAGTAAATGGCGCTCTTCGACTAAGGCTTCGATGATTTCACCCGGGGGCCTACGGAAGACGTAAGGTTTTAGGGCCTCAAATAAACCCTTTAAGGCCAGTAAAGCGCTTAGATCTTGGGCCTCGATATTTGGCGGGAAAAAAGAATTATCAGCCTCAAAATACCATGATAGAGGTCTAAAACCCTCTGATTGCTCCGGCCAAGTTAAGGCCGTTAAAGTCGTTTCGGCTACCGGGCCTAAGGGCGATAGTAAGGCGGAAGCTAGGTTCATATCAGGCTCTCGGCCGCACAAGTAGAGATAAGCTGAAGTAAGCCCGTTTATTTCCGGGGCCAAAAAGATGTCGCGGCCCTTTAAGGTGTGGCAGGCTATGCCCCGGGCCGTTAAGGTCTCTTGGTAGATAGCGGCGTTACGCTTAAACCTTAGAAGGATAGCCACATCAGTGGGCTTTGGCGGTCTAACTAAAGGCTCCATTCCGCCTTGGGGCTTATCGGAAACCATGACCCCGGTGCGGCCAGAAAATAGTTCCGTCAAATAATCAGCTACCATCCTAGCCTGAACGCCGGGCTTTAAGATTTTAGCTCTTGAGTTCGGATCTTGGGCTTTTAGCCAGACCACCGAAGGGCCTTGATAGAGATCCGGACGGGCTTTTTTTTGTTTAGCCTGATCGCCTAAGCCTAAATACCGAGGGAAAAAACCATTATAAAAATCTATTAGTTTTCCTTGGGTTCGGTAGTTGGTGGAAAGGCCTAAGACCTCCCCGCCGCCGTTATTTAGGACGCAGGTTAAATTGTCCATGATTTCCGATTCTGATCCCCTAAAGCGGTAGATGGACTGCTTGGGATCGCCTACGACCTTAAGTTTGGGCGAAAGATCGGCCCACTTAAGATTTGCCCAATCAGAGGGGCCAGAAGCTGGATCGCCAATTAACTGCGTAATGATATCTGTCTGAAGGCGATTAGTATCTTGGAACTCATCGACCATAATAAGGCGCCAGCGTCCGGCTTCATCGGATCTTATTCTCGCGTGCTGCCTAAGTAAGTCTCTAGCTAGCGCTAAGATATCATCAAAACTTAAGAGCCCCATCGAAAAGCGCTTAAAGCGCGCTTTACTAGTCAGATGGTTAGAGAGATTAACGAAGGCTTCGGTCACCGGGTAGATATCAACTTCGTTTAGATCTTTAACTAGTTTTTTAACGCCATCTTCTATCTCTTTGCGGTGGGCCCTAGGTATCTTATATTGGGGATCGAGACCTTTGCGCCTAAAAATCTTATCGGCTTGGAAAATTAAAGATCGCACGTTTATGGAATTATTAAGGTTAACGCCGGCGAGGGCGGCCTTTAAGTCGCTTACGGCCTCGACAAAAACAGGGTATTTTTTAGCGTTAGAGCTAGCATCCTCAAAATACTCCAAGGCGGAATTTACCTTACACTCCAGATCTTTTAAGTCTCTCTCCGGCTTAAAATCCGGCGGCGAGCCCATAGCGTTTTTTAGCCCGGCTAAGCCCCAACTAGATAATTTAGCCTGGCAGATCTCTAACCACCTTTTTAATGAGGCTTGGGAGAACCTACCACTAGAGGAGAGCACCAGCTCGTTTAATAGGCTCTTAAGATCCTCCTGACCTGATTCTAGGAGATCTAAAAGGGCCTCAAAGACGTCTTCGGATTTGTCGTTGGCGTCAACTTCAAGACCGGCTGGCAAACCCAAAAGATGGGAATGGCTTTTAACTAAGCCTAGGGCGTAGCCGTGGATAGTTGAGATCTGAGCCTGACCTAAGCGCCTCATCTCGCGCTCCCAAAGGCTCTTTGAGGCTTTACTGTCAGCTGTCCTTAAGCGATCGGAAATAGATTGGGCCACGCGAAGGCGCATTTCAGCTGCGGCTTTTTCGCTAAAGGTCATGGCTAAGATGTTAGTTAGAGAATTATTTTGGGGATCGCGCTCCACGAAGCGGACGAGGTATTCCACTAAAGTTCCGGTTTTACCGCTGCCAGCCCCGGCCACCACGCACAGAGTCTTTTGGCTATTTAATACCCTAATTTGGTCTTCGTTAAAATCAGCCATTAACGCCCCCACCACAAAAAAGCTGAAAATCGCAATAAGTACACGCGTCGGCGTCGGTCGTCGGGCCCACCTGACCGCTTAAAAGCTCTTCCCAAATCTCGGTAAAAAGACTCTCATCGCCCGGAGGGATGGTTAGTTCCGGGGATCCCTCGCCGGGATCGATAAATTCTAAGCGGGCCGTAACGTGGCACTTAAATTGTTTAGCTACGGCCATGGCGTAGAGGATCATCTGGTACTCGTAGGCGTACCTCTCCTGGCCGGGCTCGGGCGGTTTGTCTTTATAGACGCCCGATCGCCTGGTTTTGTAGTCGACAATCTCAAGGCAGTTATTGACCCTATTAATGCGGTCCACCCGTCCCCTTATTAGAAAAGAACCATTTGGCGAGTTTATCTCAAAGGCCGGGGCCTGGGCCCCGCTACCCGGGCCAAACGACCACTCTAAGGCCTCAATCCGGCCAACTAGGGGGTTGGGCTGGCGTTCAAACCAGCTTTTAAGTAACTCTAGATATTTTTGGCACTCAGCCTGCCAAACCGGGAGGCGGCCGGTCGGCCTGTAGCAGGCCTTGCGGTTGGCTAACTCTAAAAAATGGTAGTGTAAGAGGGTAAGATTTAGATCGCGGCCGTCTACGCCCAGCTTGGGCCCCAAGAAGCGCTCTAAAGTTTGATGGATGACGTCGCCCCAGATGTCCGGGGTCCACCTATCGGTGGGGACCGGCCAGGGCTCTAAGCCTAGGATATCGGTCAGCCAAAACCTACGGTGACACTCTTGGTAGGCGGTAAACTTAGAGACCGTAACTACGGGGAGATTCTGATGGCGCCCCTGGTGATCGAGCCAAGAGTTAAGAGCAGCTGGCGTTATTTTAGTTTCATAGAGATTTGTTCTGGCCCGACGGTCGTTTATGGATCGCCATAAGCTAGCGGCTGAATCTCCTAAGTTAGATAGGAAAAGAAATTCCTCCGGAGCATTTGTCTCGGGTTTATTAATGGCTAGATTTAACCAAAGCTCCAGGGGATCGCAAACCCGGCTGGCCGGGGGCGGCAGCGGCCAACTTATCTTTTCGGCGGCTAATTGGCCTTCCGGCCAAAGCCCCTTAAGGCTTTCAATAATTGGCGAGGGAAGACTCGGGCGCTTATTATCATCTTGAGCCCGGTAGCTTAAGACCACCTTTTTGGCCTGGGCTAAGCTTGAAGCCACAAGTTCTTCTTCGCGCTGGTAGCTTTCGGCGCTATCCGACCACAGCCTCCGGCCCAAAAATGAGGTAGCCAGGCCGTCAACAAAAGCCTTGGGCCACCAGCAGTTTTCGGCCTTACCAGAGGGAAAAACCCGATCGTTTAAGCCCATCAAAAAGAGGCCCTCAAAAAAAGTCCCGTGGAGATCGTAATAGCTACTTAAAACGATGCCGCCGCTGCCGTAGCTTTCGGCTACGACCTCTCTGGCCAAGGCCTTATTGAGCCAGAGCTTAAAAGAACTCATGGAGACCTTTGGGGCCTCAGGGCTTATGGTCATAGCGTCGAAGAGCTTAATTAAAACTTGGGCAAAATTGGCTGTGGCTATGGCGTCGCTAGATTGCTGGTTAGTGAAGCGCCCCAAAGCTCCGCTTTCAGGGGCGTTTAAGCCTGGCCAGCCGTAATTAATTAGGATACTCTGGAGCCCATCACGAAAATCTTTCCAGCTAGAGGCTTGGTTTAAATAGGCTTCCGAAGCTTTAAGTCCGGCGTATATATCGGCGGCCGGTTTGATGGCCTGTCTTAAGCTGGGATCTATTATTTTTTCAAAAT
>JAITJB010000057.1 GCA_031279155.1 Deltaproteobacteria bacterium
AAGGCTTGACGTACCGCTCCTGGCCATGGCCCAGAAAGACTGGGATCAGGGCGCCAGGCAGTATAGCGAGCCGACCAATACCGACGATTTAAGCCAAAGCGGCAGTTAAAATTAGCATAAATTTTTAAAGGCTAAAAGCGGGCGTATTAGCTAGAAGGTCATGTTGTCGTTTTCCGTGCGGGCAATATCGGCGAAGCTATCGCAAACCAGCTCAAAGACATCGACTAAAGCCGGGTCAAAGTGAGAACCACGGCCTTCGATGATGATCTTTTTGGCTACCTCAGGGGGCATGGGGTCTTTGTAGGGGCGCTTACTAATTAAGGCGTCGTAGACGTCGGCGATGGCCATCAGTCTTCCCTCTAAGGGGATCTCTAAGCCTTTTAAACCTTTGGGGTAGCCAGAGCCGTCAAATTTTTCATGGTGAGTGCCGGCAAAGGTGCTGGCATGGTTCAAGAAGGCGTGCTCAGGGGTCATGGAGGCGATCTTTTCGATGGCCGCCACCCCGGAGGTGACGTGCTTTTTCATCGCCTCAAATTCTTCTTCCGTCAGCCGCCCGGGCTTATTTAAAATTGCGTCGCTTATAGATATTTTACCGACATCGTGGAGCTGGGCTGATTGGAGGAGAAAATTTATATCCCAAGACTCCAGCTCTATGTGGTAGACCTTAATTTCTAGTAGTTTATCTACTAAGAGTTTGAGGTATTTCTGCGTCCTAGAAACGTGACCGCCAGTTAGCCCATCTCTAAATTCCACCATTTCGGCGATGGTGGAAAGGATGGCGTTTTGGAGATCTAAGACCTCGCCGGTCTTTTTGTTGACCATCTCTTGGAGATTGTCGTTGTAGTTTTTCAGTTCCTTTTTCTGGCTGGTTATAAGTAACTGGTTGGCGATGCGCTGGAGAAGTAATGGTCCAGAGAAGGGCTTATAGACGTAGTCAATGGCCCCTAAGCTTAAGCCCACCAGCTCGCTTTGTTCATCGTTTCGGCTAGTTAAAAAGATGACCGGGATCTCATTCCAATCGTTATCGGCTTTTAAAACCTTAATGGCCTCGTAGCCGTCCATCTCCGGCATCATGACGTCTAAAAGGATCAGAGAGGGATTTACCTGTTTGAGGACCTCAAACAGCTTGGCGGCTGAGGGGACAGGAAAGACCTCGTAATGCTCTTTGAGCATTTCCTTGCCCATAATCAGATTAGCTTTGTTGTCATCGACCAGCATTATTTTCTGACGGGCCGCGTCCATTTTACCCCCTTACAACCAGATTGACTTAGGCTATCGGTAAGCGCTCGAGAATGGTTTGGAAATCCATTTCTTCGGCCCGGTCCTTGAGCCAGGCGGTTAGATCTGGATCGCTTGAATAAGAAAAACCATCGAGTTCGCTAATGACCATATCCACGCCGTCCATGTCGTAGGTGCTTATGGCCTCCTTAAGCCTGGCTAGTAAGGCTGGATCGGGCGTGTCGCGCATGGGTTTATCTACGACCCCGACTTTTTTAAACATCTGATTGAGCGAAGAGAGCATCTGCTCGACAGAGGTTAAAAACCTAGAGTTATTGGCCAAGACATAATCTAGATCGCCGTCGTCGGCCTTGTGCTCAAGCGTTTCGGCCAAGCGGCCAAGCTCTTTGGCGCAGACGCCGTAACTTGAGCTTTTTAGCCCGTGGATGACGATGGTGTAGTTTTTAAGGTTTTCGGCGGTCGGCTCCTTTAACTGGTTGACCAATTCGGCCATGGAGTCGCGGTAAGATTTTAAGACCTCAAAGTAGACCTGCTGATCGCCTGAAAAGCGCCTTACGCCCTCCATAAGATCGATGCCTTCGCAAAATAAATTCTGATCGCTCGTAGGGCTAGAGTTAGCTTGCGGCCCGGGTTTTGGGGAAACTAAGCTTAGAGGGGCTGAGGCTAAAGGCGCTGGCGCTGGTCCTTTGTCTATGGGTTTGTCGGGCTTACTATCTTCTTTGGCCTTGCCATTTTTTGGCGGCTTTGGCCCAATATTTTCGCTAGCCACCAGTTTTTCCATTTCACTAGCTTGTGACTCTAAGTCGGCTAAAAGATTGTTCTCCAAATCGCGGTTGCGGACCCACTGCTTGAGCACCATGTCCATGCGCCTTAATTCAATGGGTTTGGAGACAAAGGCCTGGAAGCCGTGGGCCAGAAACATCTGTTCATTGCCGACGATGGCGTTAGCCGTGAGCGCGATGATGGGCACGGTTTTGGCGTACTCTGAGTCAAGAGCCCGGATGTTGGCCACAGTCTCAATTCCGTCCATGCCAGGCATCATGTGGTCCATAAAGATGGCGTGATACTTAACCTTGGCCTCCTTAACCAGGTCAATGGCCCTCTGGCCGCTGGTCGCGCAGTCTATCTGCATGCCGTAGGGTTTGAGCATGCCGCGAGCGACATCGAGATTGGCTTGGACGTCATCGACCACCAAGACCTTGGCGTAGGGCATCTTAGTTATGTTTAGCCCGCCATGGACTTGATCTTTATAGCTACCGTCTAAGTTTTCGAGGTTTTCAACGACCTTTTCGCCGATGGGTACCGAGGTGACAAATTGCTGGCGGACGGTCACCTTAAAGGTCGTGCCCTGACCGTAGGTACTCTTAACATCGATAGTCCCATCCATGAGCTCAACGAGGCGGCGGGTAATCGATAGGCCTAGGCCGGTACCCTCGATTTTGCGGTTGCTCTTGGTATCAACTTGACTGTACTCGCTAAAGAGCTTGGCCAGATCGTCTTCGCGTATGCCGATGCCGGTGTCTTTAACGGTTATCACTAGCCAGACGTTTTCGCCGTCTTGATGGCCGGTAACGGCCAGATCTACGCTCCCTTCCATGGTGTATTTAAAGGCGTTACTTAAAAGGTTGTTAAAAATTTGCTTAAGTCTAAGTTCATCGCCTAACATGCGGCTGGGCAGTTTTTTATCGATCTCAAGCCCAAACTCGATGGGTTTTTCAGCTATCCGGATGAGGTTAACGGTGACGGTATCGTTAATGAGGCTGGCTAGATCGTAGTCGACGTTTATGAGCTCAAATTTACCGGATTCAATTTTAGAAATGTCTAAGATATCGTTTACGATGCCTAGTAAGGTTAAGCCGGCGGTGTGGATATTTTTAAGCTCGTCTTCCAGCTCGTCGGGGTCCGAGTGGCCGTGTAAAATGAGTTCGGAAAACCCGATGATGGCGTTTAAGGGGGTTCTCATCTCGTGGCTCATGTTGGCCAGAAAATGGGTTTTAGCGTCGGAAGCGCTCTGGGCAATTTCACTAAGTTCGGTTAGGTTAGTGTACTGCGTGTTGATGGTATTAAACTGCTTATCGACAAAGCCGGAGGCAAAAAAGGCCATGAGCCCGCCGAAGGTCAAAAAGATGCAGGTCATGTACAATAGCCCGCGGTCGAGATAGGCGGCGGGGTTTTCTTTAATGGGGGCTGAGACCCCTAAGACCCATCCGGAATTGGAGGCTTTAATTTTGGTGTAGACGCAAATCTGCTCCAAGCCCTCGAGCTTATAGCGGCCAACACCTTCGGTATTTCGAAGCATGCGGCGGGTAAAGGCTTGGGTCGATAAAACTTCCTTAGATTGGCTTGGATCGGCTAAAAAATTGTAGCGGTTTAAGACAAAATAGCTGCGCTTATTGGCTATAACAGTTCCTTCGCCATCAATGATAAAAAGGGAGCCTGTCTCCCAGACTCGGTGACCTTCTAGGAGCTGGGAAAAATACGTGCCCGATATGGTAGCCGAAAGTAGAAGCTGGGCTAAGGGGGCGAAAACATGGAAAACCAATTCCCCGCTAGGATCTAATCTGGTAGAAGTTATAATCGTCTCGCCGTTAAAGGCTTTTCGGGAAAAATCAGTAAAAAGGAGATCGGTTGGGGTTTTGGGATAGCCATAGCCGGCGAGCAGTAAGCCGTTGCGCTCAAAGACGTGGATGGCCTTAAAGACGTCGCTAGATTCCACCTCGTCTTGGAGAACGGCGCCCCAACTGTCCATGGGCGTGGCTTTAAGGCGGTTGGCCGCAGCTAAAGTCTTACTTTTGAGTAAGCTTATTTCGCTTGATATAAACTCATTGGTGATATCACGCATAATGGTGATGTCATCCATGATGGTTTGTTCAATGTTTGAACGCATGAAAAAGAGACTGGTCCCGACGGTAATAAAGACTACCACGGCCATGATGCTGACTATTATCAGGAAAACTTTGGTCCTAAATCTCATACAAACCTCGTGGTGAGCGGAGGCAGTTGTTCAAGAGGCGCGAAAAGTTCCTTTGAAAGACAGTTTAGCTTTAGAACAAGAGACAAAGACTGAGTCAAGCTTATGATCGAACGATCGTACGTATTCTACCATATGTTGGCTATTTTTCAAATATCCCTAAAACATCTAGGAATCCTAAAAAGTAGGAAAACCAAAAAGTTCGGGCTAAAAGGCCCTGGCTAAAAGATAGGCTAGTCTAAATTTTAAAGCATAAAAATGAAATCTGGCCCCAAAAGGGGCCAGTAATTTTAGCCTACATATTTGTGGAAACGCGATCGATAGTTTGGTAATATGAATAGTCGTGCCTTGTCAATAAAATCAGGTTGATTTGGTTTTTTTAAGTCCTGGCAAAGGGCCTCCCTGTGGTTTTGGTATTAAGATATAAATTTGTGTTGGCTCTATCTCTCATGATTCAGCCTACATTTACTTATCCCCGGCCTGGGAAGGCTTAGATGGACGAGACGAATCGCCTAATCATAACTATCGACGGGCCAGCTGGCTCGGGTAAATCGACCTTGTCTAAGAACGTGGCTCAAGCCCTTGGCTGGAGGTATTTGGACACCGGGGCTATCTACCGGGCCGTGGCCGTGGCCGCCGAGCTCATGGATGTCAGCGAGCCCGAGCAGGTCGTGGCTTTAGCTAAGACCTTGGACATTAAGATCGAGACTTGCGATAACTTAAGCCGGGTCTGGTTGGGCGATCGAGAGGTTACTAGCCTCATAAGATCGCCCTCTATCTCCCAATTTAGCTCAGTTGTCTCCTCTTACCCACAGGTCAGAGAGGCTCTAATGTGGCTTCAAAGGCAGCAGGGGGCAAATGGCCGCTTAGTTACCGAAGGCCGCGACATGGGTAGCGTGGTCTTCCCAATGGCTGGCCTTAAATTTTTTCTGACCGCTGATCCTCAGATCCGAGCTGAGCGCAGGCGACTCCAACTTCTGAGGG
Source organism: Deltaproteobacteria bacterium (assembly GCA_031279155.1). Classification (GTDB taxonomy): domain Bacteria; phylum Desulfobacterota; class Desulfarculia; order Adiutricales; family Adiutricaceae; genus JAISWF01. The sequence continues at coordinate 5,195 of JAITJB010000057.1, forward strand.
AAGGCCGCGCCGAAGACTTAAGCGAGGTCTTAAGGCTCATTATCGAGCGGGATAAGGCCGACTCCACCCGCGAGATAGCGCCTTTATCTATTCCGAAAGGCGCGGTGGTCATCGATAGCACGGCTATGAGCCTCTTTGAGGTTGAGACTATTATGCTCGGGGAAGCCCGAAAGGTCTTTGGCGTCTGAGACTTTTAGGATAATTTTTTTCAAGGCTAGCTTTTTGAGTTTTGCTTACGCCTTTTGCTTTTTAAGCACAATATTGCCTGCGCCTTCTTGATAATCCCTACAAATTCTTGGGTTTTAGCTGATAATCGCTGTCAGGCCGAAACTGGCCAGAGGTGACCAACAATGGGTTTTCGCACCAAGATTTTTATTATTTTAGGTATTTTTACTTTAGCCGTAACGGTCCATGTTGTTCTGAGTTTTGTCTTGGCTAGGTCCATGGGAGAAAAACTTAGCCAAAGTTCCCATACGACTATCGACAGATTGACTGATTTAATTGAGGCTTCGCAGAAGGAAAAGGCCGAGCTCTATTTGGTTAAAGATGTAGCTTCCATCCGTTCGCTTTTAGAAAAAATCGAGCGGGAAGCCTTGTACTTGGCCGACTTCTACTTAACTCAGATGGATTTAGCCCGCTTGTCTGAAAACGATACTAAGGCGGCCATGCGTGAAATCGAAAAGTATTCCCGAAACATCATGGCCACCGAAGATCTGGCCGTCAACGGGTTTGGGGCCTCGTTTGAGGCCTCGATGTTTTCGCCGTGGCAGAAGTATTATCTACCTTACATCTACAAAGAAGGAGATGGGTTTAGCTTTTCCCATGGCGTGACCTTAGACGAGTCGGATACGACGGGGAGCTCGGAGGAGAAAAACTTTTTAGCCGAGTTTGAGGAGGAGTACTACACCACTTCGGTGCCTAAAGATCACGATCGGGCCATACTGCTACCCAAAGATGTCGAATGGACTTATCCCTACGTCGATACCATAAGTAAGGTGCCCGTGGTCAGCGCCACCGTTCCTATAAGCGACAGCAGCCGAGTTGTGGGCGTGGTCTTCATCGATTTAGCCTTAGAGCAATTGGCGGCCATCAACGCCGAACTGGCCTCGCATGTGCCGGGCAGCTTAACTTTGGTAAGTAACTTTAATTCTGGCGAGGTTATCGTACAATCGGGATTGCCCAACTACGAGCCCAAGGAGGTCCCCGATAGTCAAGACCCATCTAAGACCGCCTTTACCACGGTTAACTTAAACGCCTATCCCGAGGGCCAGTTTATAAACTCGCTCCTTAAAGGTTTAGGTCCTGGCGATGTTAAAGTTGCCAGTCGGAACATAGATGGCCGCGATTACCTGGCCGTTGGTTCTAACGTCAACGGCTTGTTGGGTTTTGCTCTGATGATTCCCTACGAGCAGATCTATAAAGACGTCTATAGCGCCCGCGAGATCGGCGATGAATTAATTGAAGTTCAGACGCGCGATGTTAGGATAATTTCCTTTGAGAGCATAGTAGCCATGGTCGTCTTAGCCGTGGTCCTTTTGGTTAGTATTGTCTTTATCATTAAGACCACGGGAGTACTACAAAATGTCGGCGACATGCTCCATAGCCAGGCTGAGGGCGTAGCCACCATGAGCGAAAGGATGCAGCAGCTCTCAACTAAACTTGAGGAAGAAGGCCGCCATCAACTTGATTCTCTAACGGACGCGTCAACGGCCATCAAAGATATCTCCTCTAAACTTACCGGCACGGCTCAGACGACTAAAAATTGCGGCCAGGCCATGGACCGGGCCTCATCTGAGGTAAGCGTGGGATCTGGCACGGTCAGCGGCATGCGCTCGGCCATGGACGCCATCTCGCAGGCTTCTTTAGAAGTGGCTAACATCTTAGGCGACATCGAGGCCATCGCCTTTCAGACCAATTTACTAGCCTTAAACGCATCGGTTGAGGCGGCCAGGGCCGGGGAAGCCGGGCAAGGCTTCGCCGTGGTGGCCGAAGAGGTGCGAAATTTAGCCGGCGCCACTAAGGACGCGGCCCAGAAGACCAGTCACCTCTTAGATCAAGCTCTCCAGCGGGCTAAAAAGGGCCAGGTGGCGGCTGACGATCTATTTGAGAGTTTTAAGGGTATTGAAACCGGGGTTTTGGAAGCCGCCGACATGATCCACGCCGTCAACCAAGCTACCTCTGAGCAATCATTTGCCGTTGGTGACGTCTCGAGATCGGTTGACGAGCTAAATGAGAAAATTAAGCTGCGTCGGGACGTGGTCAATCAAACCAGGAACAACAGCGGAGAGTTGTCCTATCAAGCTATCGCCCTTTTTGATACTTGTAGTAAGCTCCTTAGCATTCTTGAGGGCAATAGCGGCTACAGGGCTAAGATCGAAAAAGTAGAAGACTAAAATACGTTTGTTATACCTAGGTTTTTAATTTCAGTGTCGATCATGGCCTCCAAGGCCAAGGTCAAGCGCTCGACAAAATCACCGGCCAAAAGCGAAAGCTTTTGGCCGGTTTTGTTACCAAAATCTTCCCTAAGAGAGGCTATGGAGCGATCGGAGGCTAAGAGCTTTAGAAAATAGCCAGGTAGGGGGACATTTTTGGCCCAGCCCTTGAGCTTATCGCTGCCGTAGCGCCAGCCCAAGCCGCTTAAGACTAAGCCGCCAGCCGCCCCCATGACCAGGCCTACGGGGCCGGCGGCCAGTAAGTGAAGGCCTGTGCCGCCGCAGATAGTGGCGGCGAGCGTTGTCGTTAAGGCCGAGGCCACGCCGGCTAAGGTCTTAGATAAGAGTTCTGTTAGCTTAGAAGCTACCGTTTCGTCATCTAAATTAACCACCAAGGCGCTAGAGACGGGCGAGGGCTCTTTTTGGGCGGTCTTGAGATTGTACTCTCCCAACCACGATTCGAGCTTAAGGTAAGCCGTAACTCTGACGGCCTCAAGCTCTTTACGAAAAATTCTGTCAATTAAGGATCTTAGCTGGCTATCGTAGTTTTGAACCTGGACCGTTATATCAGTTTCCATTTGGGCTAGGGTAAATTTTTTATGGGCGTAAGATTTAATAGTAGGAGTTATTTTTTGATCAAAAAGCTCTACTAAAATAGTATCAACTATTTGGTTGCAGCAAGAATTTACCGAGGCTTTTACGTGTTTGACGATTTCATTGGCCAAAAAGGCCGGTTTATCGGCGGTTATTTTTTTGATGGTCGTCTCAAATTCGTTTTGGATGGCCGGTAAAATGGCCAGGCCCTCGGAAATAGCGCCAAAGGGGTTAAAGGTATTTAGGATTTTAAGTTTATCGATTTTAAGTTCTTCATAGCATAATTCTTTAACAAAGAACCATTTGGAACTGCCGCCGGAGAGGGTTACGGCCTTGATGTCGTCGGCGGCCTTTAAGCCAGAGCTTAGGGCCGCTCTAAACCAATCGATGAGATCGATATTTTTGGCCGTGAGTTTTGGGGCTATGGGAATGCCAATTTTTCCGTAATAGTCTATAAAAGATTGGGTTAAAGCAAAGTTCTTGGCCCTAGATAAAAATTCCTCGCGCGTTAAATCGAAAACCTTGCCAAAGCGGCCGACCTCGCCTCGAAAAGAGGCCTTGGGGTTTTTGGCAATGGTCTCGGAAAATTCCTCTTTAAGATTTCGGCATAAGTAAGAACGGACAAAATACTCCCGCCCTAAAGAGCGCACTTCATCTAAGACCTTGGGGTTTTGATCGATAAACCAGCGGAAAAAAAGATCGTCAAATAGCCTTCCGCCTAGGGCCATATCGCCCCAAGATCTGACCACGCCGCCCCGGCGCAGGAGGGCGAAGTCGCAGGTGCCGCCGCCAAAATCGATAACTAGATAGCCCTCTAAGATATCGGAAAGGGGGATTCTGGCGCTCCCCAATTCCGTTAACAAGGCTCCTATTGGCTCATCTAAGATCTCAACTTCACCTAAACCCGATAGTTTTGCGATTTGAGCTAAAGTCTTTCGGTAGGCCTCATTGGCCTCAGCCGGGGCTCCAATGATGACCCGGTTTTCCGGGGCGTTTAAAGGGGTGTGGTTGGCTACGGCGTCGCGAATTAAGGCCCGAAAAAAATCAGAAGCACAATCACGGGCGCTTTGGTCACGTTCGATATCGGGCTTAAATTCCGATCGGTAACGGTAGCCTTGGGTTTGTATTTCCTTAAGATCGGCCTGGCCAAAGGTTATGGTAGCTTTCTCCCCGATCATGGGGAAAAGACTTAGGTCAGCCTCAGGCTTATCAGAATAGAGGATGCCCGTATCAATGGCCGGGTTTTTACCCGTCAAATGCAGCGGAAACTTGTTACGGGCGCCGATAGGACAGACCGTTACATAGGTATTGGTCGTACCAAAATCAATACCAATAACATTTTTGGCCTGTTTTATGGTGCTTTCAGTCATGCGGCTATCTTATGTTTCATGATCGTAATTTTGCCCCTAGCGGGTGACCAGGCCTTTTTTGACTACCTGGCCGTCTTTAATGATGGGCTCTTCTTCGACGATAACGATTTGGCCGTTTTGAATAAGCCCGTAAGTATCGTAAGAATCAGATAATTTTGCCTCCCAGATGAGTTCTAGGGGTTTTTGACCGGGGATATAGGGATTTAATTTAAAGCCGGCATTTTCCATTTTCCGAACTATTTCGCTAAATGGGAGATTATCGGCTAAATTCGCTTGGGCCATGAGTTTAGTGATGGGTTCAACTAGGCTTAAAGCTAAATCAGAAGAATCAACAGTTTCCGCCTTCAAGCGTAGTTTACTTTGATTATCTAGCCGGTACAAAAGGACAGCTGAGGCGGCGATGGCCGAGTTTAAGTAGGATCTAAGAGAAGAGGCCAAAAGCTCTCGCCATTTATCGGGATTATTGGCTCTTTGGGGTTTAATAAATAATACAATTACAAAAAAACCCAAATATATGCCTAAGCGCTTAATAAAAGAGCCTGTCCCGCCTAAAAAACCGGGGAGGATGGCGCTTTTGGCTATCGCGCCCCCGGCATCGATGGCGGCTATGGCCCCCGTGGCTATTAAAAGTATTCTTCTAAGGCGCTTATTTCTAGCGATGGCCATACAGGCCAAAACCCCGGCCCCGGCCCCTAAGGCTGAGCCGACTAAAATGCCGGTCTCAAGAGGCTGGTTAAAAAAGGTCAAAAGCCGTCCGCCCAAAAGATCGCCAAAAATGGCCCCCATGGAAGCTGTTACGGCCAAAGCCGAAAGCCTAGGCATAGGGGGCTCGGGCTCTAAGGGCGGAATAACAAAGGGCGGCAGCAGCGCCGCCAGATGGGCCGATAGCAAGATAGACTGATCTGATCCAAAGGCCTGGGCTAAGGCCGGCTCAGAGATAGAGTTTTTAAGGCTTAAGGCGAGCCTAGCTGTGGCCTTTTTAAGATCAAAAGGTTCAACTAGGTTTTGACTCTTTAAAGACAAAAATTCTTCAAAGAAGGCCGCCAGGGCTTTATTTTGGCTGGCCGTAAGCCAGCTAGAAAGAGCCGCCTTATCGGCTTTAGCCAGCCACTGGCTGGGAAAGACTTCGGCTGGCGGGCTTAAGGCTAAAGAACCAATGGCCGGGGGATTGTCCCAGATTTTAACATCTTCTTTGGGGCCAGATGGGGGGCTTGGCTTACGAGAGAAAATACTGTATAAAATTATGACAAAAATTAAGACGATTATAGCTAAGATAGCTATTTTATATTTAGTAACCAGATCTAGCCAGTTAAAGGCTTGGCTAGATGCGACCGTAGAAGACTGAGAACTTAGGTCAACCTGACTAATTTCACTAACCTGGCTAGCTTGGCTAACCTGGCTAGCTTCACTAGCCTGACTAGCTTGACTAACCTGACTAGCTTGACTAGCTTGGCTAACCTGGCTAATTTCACTAACCTGGCTAACTTGACTAGCCTGACCAATCTGCTTTGGGCCATCTTGGCTAGAACCATCGGCCATGGCGTAGCCGCCTAGGCTAGAGGTTAGAAAAAGAGATCCCAAAAAGGCTAGGCAGGCTAGATAGCCTAGGTAGTTTAGAAAGCTTTGGTAGCGTAAGTATCTTAAATCACTAAGAAAATTTAGAAAGTTAGTTAATCTCAAGATGGCCATCCTAGGTTTTAGTCGAATCGCTATCGGATGGTTGGGGGTTTGCCCACTCTGACGGTGGGGTCGAGTTTACTTTCCTTGCGCAGGCCATACATCAAGCCTTTTTCCAATTGATCCCTTTCAGCTATGTAAAACTCCGATAAAAATCTCTCGACCTGTTCAGGCGGCACGGGATCAGTATAGCGGATTTTGCGGCAAATTTTCTCGCAGACGATAGCCATAGATTTTTGCATAGCCTTTTGAGCCCTAGCTGATATGGCCTTATTATTCTGGCGCAACATGTTTTCCAAGGTCTGGAGCTCTTTATTGCCGTAAATGGCCAGCTGCTTTTGGGTAAAGACAAAACGAGTTTCCTTCATTTTGGTCTTAAGTTCTGTAAGATCGTCTAGAAGGGCCAACTTTTTCGGTAGACTAATAACCATAGTCCCGCCGATCAGATCGCCTGGCCGCTGCTTATCTCGGGAAAAAAAGGGAAATAGGAAACAAAGTATAGCCCAGGACATGAAAAAAAGAGATAAAAATAAATTTTGGCTGTCTACTGCGGTAGCAAAGAGCCATAAAGGCACAAAGAGCTCGACCTCCCGGGTTAGGTTGCGGGCGATGATGGAGAAGGCCGTCAGCTCCGAACCATTGCGTTTGACGACTTTGATCTTTAAAAAACGCTTGCCAGGTGATTGGCCGCGCCAGGCCAACTCAAAATAGGTAAAGTAAAAGAGCGAGATCAAAAACGAGACAAAACTAATTAAGGTAGTTCTAATTGGTAGGCTTATAGGTAATAGTGCAATTAAAATAGATATGAGAAAAATTAAAAAGACTATTAATATGCAGTCAACAAAAAAAGCATATAGTCGTTCGCCATTATTGGACAAATAAAGTTTAAGAGGCAGGCCCTCGGGCGTGATTATAACCCGCTTTAATTTGGCAAGTTGTTGGCTTATTAAAGTGTAGTCTTTTTTTTCCTTCATGATTTTTTCTTTGGGTCAATTTGAAAAGCCTTAAAAAAATAATACCACCAAAAGACTAAGGTCATAAAGCCAATAATCAAACGCGAAAAGGTATCGACTATCAGCTGCCGAAAGCCGCCCTCTAAGATAGAGGCTATAAAGAGCATGATGATGGCCCCGATCATGACTTTAGAGGCTTTTAGTCCCTTGTCGGCCAAGTTGGCGCGCCTTGACCATTGACCAGGAAATACGATGCTGGCCCCTATGGCTAAGCCCCCGCCGCCGGCTAAGACCACGGCAGTGAGCTCGGTTATCCCGTGGACCGAAAGCCAGGCCACAAATTCGATCATTAAGCCCTTATCGAAGTGTAGGGCCAGCATGGCCCCTAGTAGTAAACCATTAGTAAATATTAAAATTATAGTTGGTAGCCCGGCTAAAAAACCTAAGCCAAAACACATGAGACTGACAATGGTATTGTGGCGAAAAAGAAAGTTAGCGAAAAAAATAAAGTTTTGTTCAAAATTAGTATAGGGCGCGTCCAAATATTTGGATCTTAGTTCCTCAGGGCTGGCCGAAAAATCCCGGCCGCTAGCAATTTGGGGGTCAACTATGAGCGAATAATACATTGGGTCGACTAAGACGGCGATAAAACCCACTAAAATCCCGGCCAATAAAGAAAGGCCGGAGATGATGATGGGCGCCTTAAGGCTTCTTACGCATTGGGGGAAATCTGAGCGGAAAAAGTTGGCTATAGGCTGTAGTAAGCCCCCTTGCGGGCCGTAAACGGCCAAGTAGGAGCGTAAGGAGAGATTTTCTAGGTATTGTATGAGGTTTTTATCTAAAATAGTATTGCGAGCCACGGCTAAACTAGAAATAAGGGCCTGGTAGAGCTTAGGTAATTCCATGGCCTCGCGGGCCGAAAGGCTGCGGACACTTTTTTTTTCTAGCTTACTTACGATACTTTCCAGCTCTCGCCAGCTAGATTCGCGGCCTGAGCGGAACCGACCGCTGCGGATGAGCTGGCGCTGGTCGCTAGCTTTACTGTCGGTATTTAATTGGCTCACAGAAGTCCTCTTTGTTTGATTAAGAGGTAGCGGTTTAAGATGGCCGGCCCCATGGCCCTAGGCGGCAGATCGACGCAAAAAGCCCCTAAACGGGCGACCTTTTCTAGGACAATGGCCCTATCGCGCTGAAAGCCCTCGGCTACCACGGCGGCGGCTAGATCGTCGATGGTTTCGGGCTTATCGTCCCTTAAGTGAGTTAAAAGAGGATCGGGCATGGTGACAAAGATTATCATGTGCTTTTTGGCTAGTAAGCTCAGGCCCTCGATTAAGAAGCTGGCGGTTATGGTATCGATAAATTCCGTAAAGATAATTATCAAAGATCTGTGCGGCAGCCGGCCGGCCAGTTCGGCTAAGCCCACGGTAAAGTTAGTCTCTTCGGTACGGTAATTGAGCTGGCTAGTAAAGTGCTGAATCTTATTAAAAAAGCCCTGACCACGGCCAGGCCGCAGAAAAGACCGGAAAACTAAATCAAAGCCGCTAGCCCCGACCATATCGCCGCCCAATAAGCTGACCCAAGCCAAAAGGAGGCCGGCCCGGATAAAGTGATCGATTTTGGGGAGGCCATCAATGGGCTCGGTCATCAAGCGTCCGGTATCGAAGCCTAAAACGATTTGATGGTTTCTCTCTTGACGAAATTCTTTGGCCAAGAGTTTTCGGTGGCGGGCTGAGTGTTTCCAATCGATGAAGCGGTTATCCATGCCCCGGGCAAAGTCCATGAGGCTATCGAATTCTGAGCCCTGGCCAAAGAAGGGTAGGCTCTTTTGCCCGCTCTCGGTGGTCCGGTTAAAAAACATCAAGGCCGATTGATGGAGGCCATGGGTATTTGGAAGGCAGCTAATCTGTTTATTTATCTTATAAGTCCCCACTAGCCGGCACAGGCCCAAGGGCCCGGAGTAGCGAAACCAGACCTTTTTCAAATTTAAAAGACCGCGCCTCTTGGGCGTGATGGGGAGCTCAATAATAGTCTCGCCGCTTTTAAGGGAACTTTGGGCCCTGGTGGCCTCTGGCTCAGCCGGGCCGTCAGCCTCTAAGGCCATCTCGATGATGGTGGGTTTAATAGTCTGAGCTAGAGTTTGAATGGAAATAACTAGGTCTGACTTTTGGCCCAATAAAATACGGTCGGGCCCATTAATTTCCATTGTAAGGCTCTTTATGGGAATTATCATGCTCAAATCAGCGGCCAAGAAGACCAGGCACATGGCCGGAAAAACTAGGGCCGATAGCCATTGGGCGCCTAAAATGGCCAAAAATATGGCCGACACCGGAACCGAGACGGCAAAAATCATGGCCAACCTAAGGGTCGGTCTGATGGCGGCTTTATCTCTGGTAATGGGTAGGGTCATAATGTTTGGGCCAAAAATATCTGGGCTATTACTTAAATTACCTAACTTAACTTGCCTAACTAAGTTGC
>JAITJB010000065.1 GCA_031279155.1 Deltaproteobacteria bacterium
CCGGCGAGGAAACGCCGTTGATGCCGATAACGCCTCCGCCTTCCAAATATGGGCATTGAGCTGTGGAACAGGTATCTGCGGCATTTTTCGTGGAAACGCTTAGATCATGAAAATAGTTATTAGATATTTCGCCAGCGGTTGTGCTATGGTTTATTGCTCTAAGCCCAATTATACCGCCACCAGCTAGATATTTATTTTCTTCCTGTGCAACAAATGTGACCGTAATTTCTTTAAATTCATTATTTTTAATATTGCCAAATGAAATATTTTGGTACTTTGTTTGGTTATTTCCGAACACTGGGTTTACTACGACACCAGCGCCTTGGGCGGATGGGTAAGTATATAGACTGACTAAATTTTGAAAACTTAGATCTACCAACCCCAACCCGGAATTAGTCATGATAAAATCAATCCACTTAGTTCTATCTAATGGGTTATTCTGGGAACTGTAGACCTCTCTCGGGTTTCCGTCGCCGCTAATACTAATCATGTTGGATAATTCGCTGGATTTGGCAACCGTGTTAATACCGGCCTGAACCCATGTGACCAAATCGCTGGCCGCTACTGTCTTTTGACTAGCAATAGCGGTCGTCAGTGAATCCATCGTACCGCTTATTATGGTTCCAAAACCGTTATCTACTGCATGTATATAAGTATTTTGGTGGCCTACCGTTATAGCATTATGATTATATGGAAATGTAAAACTTTGTGGAATAGTTACCATGTCACTATTGGTAACCGCCTTCTGAAAATTGGTGATACTGTATTGAGCTCCCGCGTAGCCGGCCCAGATCAGGCCACCCGACAGGAGGGCCAAAAGAACTACCCAGCTCCGAGCCAGCGTCCCTCGGGAGGTATTAATCAGACCACTTTTCTTGGAAAATCCTGAATAAAACACTTTAAGCCTCCTGGTTTAAGGTAGTTAATTTGATTAATACACCGTTTATATTATTGCCGCGAGCTCTTTGTCTTTTGAAGCGGCAATAACTAACTTGATTTTTCTTATCTCTGGTGTATTAACTTTCGACCCGGCCTTTGCGGCTGGTTGGCACCTAAATAACGAACGTTCGATTGAGCTAAGATTATGAGCCTTTTCAGAGCCAGCTTGGTAAAAACCAAAATTTGCCAACAAGATCAGGCATCATTATCTCATATTTTTCGACGAATGATAAGCTCTTTTCCAAACCAAAAAAATGCCGATTTAATTATTCCTTGAGCCTTAGAGTAAAAAAACTCATGAGGCTAGCCCCCCTAAGCCAACAACAAATTTTTTTTGGCCAAAAACTTTTTTCGATTAAACTAGAAGTTCTAACTTGTGCCCGGAGGCTTAAGTTAGATGTGCCATGTTCTTTATCGGCTTTCTTTTGGCTAAGCGTTAATTTCTTTGATACGGCGCCAAAAAGTTTCCAAAAATTTTTTTCCACCTCGTCCTGGTAAGTTTTCGGTCAAGAACGGTTAAGTATAACATTTATAGTGTTTTTTTTGTACTTATACATTTATTAGTATTTCCCGCTTCTTTACATTAAAAAATACCTGGGGTAAAATTAAGCGCGAACATGGGGAGATTAATCGGCGCCCTACTTGAGTACGATTGCCGAGCAATATAGCGCCCCAAAAAAAAGATAGCCGATTTTCGGCTGTCGTTATATATATAAAAGAAGACTGCTTAAAAACGAGTTGATGGCCGTTTCAGACTAGGCGCCGCCGGAAACCCGTAAGTCAACCAAACACAATCACCGAAATTTGATGCCGGCACAGGCCCTTAATGGGCCCACAAGTGTAGACAAGGAGACGAAATGGCTGGAGTAAACAAAGCAATTTTAGTTGGTAATTTAGGCAAAGACCCTGATATGAAGTACACCCAATCGGGCAAGGCTATGGTCAATTTTTCTTTAGCCACAACCGAACGATGGGGAGGCGAAGATCGCACCGAATGGCACAACATCGTCATGTTTGACCGGTTAGCTGAAATCGCTAACGAATACCTCCGCAAGGGCCGCACGGTTTATATTGAGGGCCGCATTCAAACCAGATCTTGGGAAGACCAAAACGGCAATAAGCGGTATATAACCGAAATCGTTGCCTCTAACATGCAAATGCTAGGCACGCCTAGAAGCGAATCTGACCGCCGCGACGATGGCGCTGGTTATTTCCGCCAAAATCGCCCGCCATCCTATAGTTCCAACGAAGATCGACGCCCTCTCTCAAGCGGCTCCTACCAGAGACCATCTTCGGCGGACGGCGGTAAACCCCATGCTGATGATTCCGATAGATCTAGTAATTCCTCTGACCAAGCGCCTCAGCACGGATCTAATTTGCCCACTGACGATGATTTGCCCTTCTGAGCTCAGCTTAGCTTAGATGCCTAAACTTAGCTTAGATTAAGCTAAGAGATTAGGCTAAGATAAATCTAGCCAAAAAAGCCCCTTTTAGGGGCTTTTTTGGCTTTTGTCTTAAGTGCTTATTTAGCGGCCTTTTGGCCAATTTTTAAATCTAACTTATTTTCCCATAGCCTGAAGCTAAAAGATGCCAAAGCTCCCAGGCTGCCTGAAATTTAGGGTAAGGACCTACGTCTATTTCCGATCCGCCAGAAGACATAAGAGTTAAACTTATGGAGTCGCTTTCAAAGACGTCGCCCTGACCGCCAGCTCGGTTGGCGGCAATATAGTCGAGGTTTTTGGCGTTAAGTTTGTCTCTGGCCTTTGACTTAAGGTCCTCGCCGTCTTCGGCGGCAAAACCGACCATTATGGTCTGGCCTTTTTGGGGGCTTAAGGTTTTTAAGATATCCGGAGTGCGCGTTAAGGTTAAGGCTGGAGCCTGTTGGCCAGATTTGCGGATTTTACCTTTAATTCTCTCTATAGGCTTAAAATCAGCTGGAGCCGCGTTCATGACCAGAGCCCAGGCCCCGTCTAAGGCCTGAGCGACCGCCGTAAGTAAATCGTCACAGGTCTCAACCCTTTGAACATTTAAGCCTTCCGGTAGGGTATTAGGTACGGTAGCCGATAGTCCCGCGATAAGGGTGACCTCGGCCCCTAAGAGCCACGCCGCCGAAGCTAATGCTGAGCCCATTAGGCCGCTTGAGCGATTGGATAAAAAACGGATGTCATCCCAAGGCTCTCTGGTGGCCCCGCCTGTTACCACTACCCGGCGGCCTTTAAGAAGGCTCGGGCTCAATAAGCGGGCCGCCTCCCAAGCTATCATGGGTACTTCGGCCATGCGCCCGGCGCCAATTGTGCCGCAGGCTAAGAGCCCTTCGGGGCTTTCTAAAACCCGGTAGCCGCGCTTAGTTAAGATTTCGAGGTTACTTTTTGTTGCCGGGTTTAAGTACATGCCGGTATTCATGGCCGGAGCTACCAGCCTAGGCCCCTGAAAAGCAAGCGATGTACATGAGGCAAAATCGTCGGCCAGCCCGTGGGCAAGTTTGGCTATAAAATTTGCTGTCGCCGGGCAGGTGATCATAATCTCGGCCCACTGAGACCAAGCCACGTGAATGACGTTATCATCGGCATTCACTCTATCCCACAGATCGGTGACCACAGCTTGCCCGGTAAGCGACGTAAAAGTTAAAGGGGTGATAAAGCGCGTAGCCGCCTCAGTCATGGCCACGCGGACCAAGCCGCCGCTTTTGGTTATTAACCTCGCCAACTCCGCAGCTTTATAGGCAGCTATCCCGCCGGTAACCACCAAAAGGATCCTTCTAGCCAAAAACCTATCCAGGGGAGACGACATGGGCGCGGGGGGATCATCTGGGCTATCTTTTTGGTTTGGTTTTGCCGCTTGTTTTTGATCTTTCAAGTTGGGCCTCTAAAAAAAACTTCTTTGGACTAAAAGCAAAAATAAAATTGGCTTATAGGTCTTCTTGGGTAATGCCGTCTTTTTGGCCGCGAGTTGGCTTGGTACTGTAAGTGCGCTCCCCCTCGTTTCCAGAATTTTGATAGACCATGCGTTTACCTAGATCGGCTTTGGTGTGGGGCGGGGCTACCCAGAGTTCGACTCTAAGGTTACCCCCGATGGCCATGATAATGGGCGTAGCGATGATGGTTAAAACCTTCCCGCCTTTGGTCCAAGTGGAGACCAGTTTGACGTTCTGGGCCTCGGCTAAGGGCGTCCAGCCGTGACCTGGCAGGTGCTGGTCATAGAATAGAGCCAATTCTTCCACGCTAAAGCGGCCCACTACTGAAACCACCCCGGCTAAGACATTGCGGCGGCTGTAGGTAAAGGTGTTATCTCTTTCCAGGGTCATGGAGGCCGGATAGGGCACATCGAGAAATTCTGCGAAGCTCTCTTCACCTGAGGTCAAAGATGAGGGCCCGCTATGGTCCCTGATGGCCACATTTAAACAGCCCCCGAGAATAGTTAGGGTTAAAAATAAAAAAATAATAAGCCCAAATTTTTTTACTCCAAACCAAAGTAAATCTCTTTGATCGTTCATTTAAACCCTCCTTGGGGCTTTAGTCGTAAATTTCCCGCATAGCTATTGGCGGCCTTAACGATCGCTAAAGCCTTAGCGATCGCCAAAGCTTTAGCGATCGCGGCGTACCGTAAAAATGGCTAACTCCGTTAAGAGATCGCGTTGGGTTGTGTGGGGCAAGACCTCAAGAGCGGCTATGGCTTCATTAGCCAAGCTTGTTGCCTTAGCTAGTGATAATTCTATTCCCGCGCCCTTTTCGACCAGTATAGAAGCCTCCTCAAAGAGATCTTTATTGAGATCATTTTGGGCCGCTATGGCCAATAGCCTGGCCTTACTTTCGGCTGGAAGATTATCTCTAGCCAAGATAAAGGGAAGCGTGATCCGGCCTTCGGCTAAATCCTGACCCACGGGTTTACCTAAGGCCCCAGAATTTGCTTGATAGTCCAAAACATCATCGACAATCTGGAAGGCTAAACCCATCAGCCGGCCATACTGGCCTAGGGCCGTAGATTCTTTAGGGCCGCTTTCGGCAGCTAAGGCGGCAGTCTTACCCACGGCTTCTAAGAGCACAGCTGTCTTACGATAGATGATATCTAGGTACTCTGAAACAGTAAGATCGACCTGGCGCCTGGCCTTTAGCTCAGCTAACTCCCCTAGGCTCAGCTCTCTTAGTAGTTCGACCATGACGGTCATGATGTCCAAGTTTTTGTAGCTTAAGCTCATCAAGGCGGCCTTGGCTAAAAGGTAGTCAGCCGCCAATAAAGTTTCGGGAATGCCAAATATCAGATGGGCGGCTGGTCTACCCCGCCTGGTATCGGATTGATCGACAATATCGTCGTGCATGAGGG
>JAITJB010000192.1 GCA_031279155.1 Deltaproteobacteria bacterium
TACTTAACTAAAAATTACAATTACGATAGAAAACTATCCCAATCATATTGGAATTGTAATACGCTTGGCCAAGAAAATCAACTCAAAATAGATGTCTGACCAGGGGAACCTTTATTTCAGCTGAGTCTGTATTTCAGGTAAGCCTTTTTGGCTTACCTGAAATAGACTCAGATCGCAGCCTGGCCGCAACCGGAGGTCAAAATAATCCCGCTTAAAAGGAATTATCAGAGGGGGCCATTAGATCCGTCCCAATTGTAGGTAAAGCTATTGTACCACAAGATAGGGCGCGGCTTATAGATATTAATATCCTGTAAACTGGCTATGTTAGCCAGCTTGAGGATTTTGGACCGAGAGCCATATGATCGTTAGCCATATAAAAAAGTCCTTTGGTCAGAAACAAACCGAAAAAAGTGTTCAAAGTGTTCAAGGGAGCAAGGCGAGTAAGGAGAGTAAGGCGCCTCGGGGTCTTAGGATCTTTTTGCCAAGAGAAGCTGTTTATGATATATATGTTGGGGGCCAAAAGAAAAAAACCCCAACATAAAGGATTAGTAAGTTTTAGCCTTGGCCATTTACCCCTTTATGAAACGAAGCCTAACCTTGGGTCTCTTGGCCTTAAAATTTATGGCCGAAAAAAGTATCAAATCTTGATCGACCAATACCTCCAACCTGAGCGCGGCTATCGCTTCAGCGAAGACAGCCTCATTTTGGCTCACCAGGCCCCGGCCTGCCAGACGGGCTTAGCTGCTGATTTTGGCGCCGGCTGCGGGGTGGTGGGCATAGAGGCGCTAGCTTGCGGGCGCCTGGCGGGCTTAGAGCGGTTGTGGTTGGTGGAGATCGATCCCCGCTTCCGCCCGAGCCTTAAGGAGAACCTAAGACGCCTAAAGGTTCAAGGTTCAGCATCGCTTCCTAAAATTGGCGCTCTGTGGACTGATTGGCGCAAGCTTGCCCCCCAAGATCTAGGCGGTCGGCTAGATCTAATACTGGCCAATCCCCCATATTTTCCCATAGGATCTAGCGGGCCCATGGAAGCTGGTCGCCAGAGGGCTCGCCACGCAACTTACGGCGGTATTGACGGGCTTTTGACCGCCTCAAAGAGCCTTTTGCGTCCAGGCGGGCGGCTTATCGTCAGCTGGCCGCGCTCAAAGCTAGGGGAATTGACTCAGAAAGCTTGCGCCCTTAATTTCTCAGTATCAAAAGTCCATCTGCCAAAGCGGGCTAAGGCCGGGCTAACCATCTTGGAACTTATCTTAACTACCCGGCTAGAGGGCGGAATCCAAGCTGCTTGAAACCATAAAACACCCAAGGATTTGATAGCCATAACGAATTATATAGGTATTTTTATGTTGGGTTTTTCCTCCGATTCCATCAAGAGGGCGCTGATCTTAGTCCCGCTATTACTTTTGGCTGTGACCTTCCATGAGTGCGCTCACGGTTGGATGGCCAACCGCAAGGGCGATCCCACGGCTAAGAATTTAGGTCGCCTCTCATTAAATCCCTTGGTCCATCTAGACCTTTTAGGCACCTTGGTGATGCTGGTCACCGGTTTTATCGGCTGGGCCAAACCGGTGCCCGTGAACCCTAGGAACATGAGAGACCCGGCCAGGGACATGATCTCGGTAGCCTTAGCCGGGCCTATCGCCAACTTAATTTTGGCCATTATCTTCTTAGGTATATTGAAGGCTGTCATTTTTATTGGCGATAATTGGGCGGGCTATCGAGCGGTTCCTTATTTTGTTTTAGTTGCCCAAGTATGTTTAACGGCCGTTCTTCTCAACTTAGGTTTGGCTTTTTTTAATCTCCTACCAGTGCCGCCCTTAGATGGCTTTAGGGTAGTTTCCTATTTTATGGCTCCAGCCGCTGTAGAGTTTTGCCAGCGCTTCTATATTTTCTTTCTCGTGGGTTTATTGTTACTAATTAGGTTTGGCGTGTTGGATGCGGTCTTTTACACCATTAAAAAGACCGTGTTTTATCTATTTTTGTGAGGGTTATCTTAGGAGGGAGCTTTGAGTTCGGATCTGCAAATTAAACTGGACATCTACCAGGGCCCGC
The DNA here is from genome assembly GCA_031279155.1 of Deltaproteobacteria bacterium. Classification (GTDB taxonomy): domain Bacteria; phylum Desulfobacterota; class Desulfarculia; order Adiutricales; family Adiutricaceae; genus JAISWF01. The sequence continues at coordinate 2,050 of JAITJB010000192.1, forward strand.
TGGCCCTCTTACTCCATCTGATCAAGAAAAACGAGGTCAGTATCCACGATATCCCCGTGGCCCTGATTACGGCTCAGTACTTAAGCTACCTAGAAGAGTATAAAGACTCAATCGATCTCAACATGGCCGGCGATTTTTTGATCATGGCCGCCACATTGGTCCACATAAAGTCCAAGATGCTGTTACCTGAAACTATTGACGCCGATGGGAATGTGGCCGAAGATCCAAGGCTTGAAATCGTCAGGCCCTTATTGGAATATGCCGCCTGTCAGGCGGCGGCTGAAACTTTAGGTGATTTACCTATGCTGGATCGCGATTTTTTTACCCGCGGCGGATCTTTTTTAGACGCTTTACCTAACGCTATCGAAGAAGGCGAGGAGAGCCGGGAGGTTAATGGTTCCCTCTACGATTTGATAAGCGCCTGGCGGGATTTAGCTGGCCGCAAGGAAGTCAAGGAAACCTGCCTTAACTTTACCATGGAAACTAAGACCATAGCCCAAAAGCTCCAGGAAATACGCGATAGCCTTTTAAGGCAAAAATCAGCCCATTTTTTGGAACTGGCCGGTAAATCGCCCACGACCTTTGAGCTCTCGCTTAGTTTTTTGGCTGTCTTAGAATTGGCTAGGACGGGTTTTTTAAGGATGTTCCAAGATTTGGAGCGGGATCAAACCGGGCCTAA
>JAITJB010000293.1 GCA_031279155.1 Deltaproteobacteria bacterium
GCTGATAGGCGCCGCTTAACGGTGTTATTGGCCAATTCATCTAATTTTTGGACCTCTTCACCTTGAATGTTAACCGCGCCGCTACGGCCTAAAACATCGACTAAACCGGCCTTACCGACGTCTCTTTGGATGATTTTACAGGCCAAGACCATAGCTTGTAAGAGCCGGGTAAACGAGCCCGTAGCTCCCGGGCTTAGCTGTTGGTTTAAAAGAAAATGATTGGAAATGGTTATTCCGACTTGCTCGCTCATACTCGTCCTCCCAAGTTAAAAGTCGTTTGCCCGACTGTGAATTTTCGTGGGACTATCTTTCTCTAGCCGCAGGCGCAAGAAAAGCAAGGAATGGAAATGCAAGATTCCCAAGGAAAGTAAGTTACGCAGGGAAAGTAAGGTACGCAAAATGTAACATCTATAAGGAAAGCAAGTTGCGCAAAATGCAAGATCCCCAAAGGAAAGCAAGGTACGCAAAATGTGACATCTATTAGGAAAGCAAGTTGCGCAGCCTACGCCCGGCAACTAAGTATTACAGGTAAATTAAGCAAAAAAATAGGCGACGGTCTTTCAACCAGTCGCCAAAAAAAAACGTATTGCCCTTGCGGTCAACTCCTCGGGACTCGCCTGGCCCTTCTGGCCAGAGCTTTGCGAAGGCGGCGCTTTGACTCGCGCTCCTTGCGCTTGCGGCGTTCACTGGGCTTTTCATAAGCCTTTTTGCTTTTCAATTGTTTAAGCAAGCCGTCGCGGGCGATCTTTCGCTTAAGGGCCTTGATAGCCTGCTCCACGTCGTTATCGCGGACGGAGACTTCGATACCCATGTTATTTCTGCTCAAGCTAATTCACCTGCCTGTCCGGCTCAAATTTAAGATAGGAACGGGCCGACCTGGTCGGTTCCACCCCGTACTGGAAGCCTATGGCCATAATGTACATATTTTGGCTCATTTTGTCAATCTAAATTTACTCTACTAAGCTATCAAGTTGTTTGGCTATCAAGATGCTTGGCTATCAAGTTGTTTGGCTATCAGGATACGCGGCTCTTAAGCTACTTGGCTATCAGGCTGCTTGGCTATCAAACTGCTTGGCTATCAACAGCGCTTGGCTGCCAAAGGCTTTGGCTAACAACGGTACTTTACTGCCAGTTTCGCTAGCTTATAAAACTATCTCTAGTAAGTTTCACGGCTTTGATCAATCCCTCGCGACCTAAGCTGGAAAGCGAGGAAAAGGGCATAGCTGAGCCGACTCCTAGATCCTTACCAATGGCTATGAGGGTTTTATTGACCAGGCCCATGGACATTTTATCGCACTTGGTGGCAACCACCTTAAAATCGAGCCCGGAATTATTAAACCAATTGGCCAGATTTTTTTCAGCCGCCTGCGCGCCTCGCCTGATGTCCATTAGTAGCAAGGCCAATCTCGGGCCGCGATCGGCGGTTAAGTAGTCGCCGACCAATTGCCGCCAGGAATCAACCATATCTTTGGGCGCGGCGGCATAGCCGTAGCCCGGCAGATCGACCACGTACATGGGGGCTTCATTGGGGGCCCAGGTGACCTTAAAAAAGTTTATTAGTCTCGTCCGCCCAGGGGTACCGCCGACCTTAGCCAAACCCCGGCGCCCGAGCCAGCGATTTAAAAGTGAGGATTTACCGCAGTTAGAGCGCCCCAAGACGGCCACTTCAAAGCCAATGGGAGATGGAAACTGGTGAGAGGCGGCGGCCGAAGTCACAAAATCGGCTTCTAATGCCGGCGGCGTCTCTTTTTTACTTCTATCGATAGTCTTTGACATTTTGTCAACTTCAAAGCCTAATGCTTGAACCCTCTTTGGGGCGCCCTTGGCCTTGAAGGTAGGTTTTTAGGCGGCTTAAGGCTTCGATGATGTTATCCTCACTGGTAGCGTAGGAGAACCTCAAAAATCCCTCAGATCCGCTACCAAAATCAGCCCCTGGCGTTAGACCAACCCCGGCCTTCTCTAAGATGTCAAAGACTAAGCTCTTGGAGTCGGGATTGATGTGGTTAGCTCTAGCTAAAACGTAGAAGGCCCCTTCGGGCTCAACCATAACGCCTAAGCCTAACTGCTTAAGCCCACTTAGTAATAACCTCCGGCGAGTATTAAAAATCTCCCGCATCTTTTCGACCTCCGGCCAGGCCTTGTAAAGGGCGGCGGCCGCCGCCAGTTGCACGGCAGCGTTAACGGAGATGATAAAGTTTTGGGTCATGCTCCTTAAGGGCCGGACGAATGAGGGCGGCACAATCATGTAGCCCACGCGCCAACCGGTCATGGCAAAGCACTTGGAAAAACCGCCCACGACCACGGCCCGGTCGGTATACTCTAAAATCGTGTGATCGCGATCGGATCCGTAACTGAGACCATGGTATATCTCATCGGAGATGATGAGCTTACCTAAGGCAGCTAAGCCTTTAAGCCGTTCGGGCTCCAAGATGGCGCCGGTGGGGTTAGCCGGAGAATTTATTAAGATCGCTTTGACGCGAGAATCTAAGTAACTTGTAAGCTCGCTAGGACGGAAGCGGAAACCCTCGCTTTCGGCTACCGGCACTTTTAAAACTTGTCCGCCAAAAAAGGTAACCAAATTGGGATAGCAGCAGTAATGAGGGTTAGACATCAAGACCGCGTCGCCCTTCTCCAAAAGGGCCCCAAATAAAAGCCATAAGCCCGTCGATGTGCCAGGGCAGATCAAAAAGCGATCCGGGTGGATGTCCAGACCATAGCGCTCTTGATAGTGCCAGCTTAAGGCCTCCCGCAAAACCGGATGGCCCTGGGAATGAGTGTACTTAAAAGCTCCCTGGCTGAGAGCCTCATTCATGGCCTCAACGACGATGGGCGGGGTCCTAAAATCGGGCTCCCCTACTTCCATGTGGATGATGTGCCGGCCCTGGGCTTCTAACTTCTGAGCCGCCTCTAAGACCTCCATGGCCATAAAGGGGGTGACGCTTAAGGCCCGCTGGGCTAAATCGACCAAGCCTTCATTACTACCTTGTATATCTAAAATTAATGGTGAGCTCACGGCCATCACTCAAACCCTAGCACCCTGCGGACGCGGCTCTGGGCTTCGAGAGCCATGGCCGTATTGGGGGCAAGGTTTATGACCTTGCCATAAGCTTCGGCGGCCTCGTCGGGCATCTTAAGTTTTTCATACGTCTCAGCTAAAACCCAATAAGCCTCGACATAGTCGCCTTCCAAACGTATGGCGTTCATCAAAAGGTCGGCAGCTTGGCGGTACTGACCGCGATTGTAATTGATGCGGCCCAACCTTAAATAAGAAGTTGCGTATTGGGGACTGATTTCGATGCTCTTTAAGTAGATGGCTTCGGCGGCTTCGGCGTTACCTAAAGTCTCTTCCAAGATGCCTAAGTTAGTCTGAGCCAAAAAGGGCCGGTTATAGGTGGGATCTCTTAGGCAGGCCTCAAATTCCGATCTAGCTTTATCGAATTCTCTCATGTCCATATAGACCAAACCTAAGTTGTTGCGAACCTCTGAGCGGCCAGGCTCGATACTAAGAGCTTTTTGGTAGTAGTCTATGGCCTTATCGTATTCGCGGCGCCGGTAATAAGTTAAGCCTAAGAGAGTTAGGGTATCGATGTTGTTGGGATTAAGGGCTTCAGCCTTACTGAGCTCAGATAGGGCCCCGGGCAGATCGCCTTGGATGAGCCTGGCTTTACCAAGCTCGGTGAAGGCGGTTACCTGGGCTTCTTTACTGCCAACCTGAAGGCCGTCACTGTTACTGGGCGGGATACAGCCAGCTAAAAAAACTAACAAACAAGCGGTCATTATTGGTCGAATCAAAAAATTGGGCATTGAGACCTCCAGTGAAGCATCTGGGCGATGGTAGATGGCCGGGGGTAATTGGCCAAGGTAAAGCCTAGGCCCGGCTCCATCTTGATACTTCAAGGAAAAATACAAAGGCGTGCATCAGATAACTTTATTGAGCGAGTATTCAATAATACCTTCGGCCCCAACTTTACATAGGACAGGAATGAGCTCCCTGACCACTTTGGAAGAGACCACTATCTCAACGCTCAGCCAATCGCTGTTGTAAAGATGGGCTATGGTCGGAGCGTTAAGACTTGGTAGCAGAGCCACGACGTTTTCGACATCTTTGGCTCTGACGTTCATCTTAAGGCCGACCAGGCCTTCGGCGTCCAAGGCCCCCTTAAGCAGAAGGGCCAGCTGATCGATTTTATACTTTTTAAACCTACTCTCCAAAGCCTTATGGTTGGCGATAAGTTCCGTATTGGTGCTCAAAATTTCATCGATAATCTTAAGGCCGTGAGCCTTAATGGTGCTCCCGGTTTCGGTTACCTCAACGACGGCGTCAGCTAAACCGGAGACGACTTTAGCCTCCGTTGCTCCCCAAGAAAATTCCACGTTGACGTCGATGTGGCGCTCTTCAAACCACCTTTTAGTTACACCTGGTAGTTCGGTAGCCACCTTTCGTCCAACTAGATCGCGGGCCGTACGGTAGGGCCCGTCGCCGGCCACGGCCAAGACCCAACGGGCCGGCGCCGGGGTGGCTTTGGAATAGACGAGATCGGTAATAACGGCGACGTCGCTTTGGTTTTCTAACCGCCAATCGCGACCAGATAAGCCGCAATCAAGAACGCCGCTGGCAACGTAGCGGCTCATCTCCTGGGCTCTAGCTAGAGTGCAATTGATCTGGGCGTCGTCAATATCGGGAAAATAATTGCGTGAGCCAATATTAACCCGCCAGCCGGCTCGAGACAGAAGATTGATGGTGTACTGCTCAAGCGATCCTTTAGGGAGGCCCAACCTTAAGACCTGGCGCCCACCGCTATCTGAGTCGCACTCAAAGCCGGGCCCGACGATATACTCGGAAAATAGAGCGCTATCGATCTTGTCGTTAGATTCCTTGGAAGAGTCCTTGGCCTCTTTGGCCTTCTTAAGCTCCTTGAGATCTTTAAGCTCTTTGGCCTCTTTGGTCAACTTAGAAGGCGAGCCTTTAGACTTAGAACTTGCTTGACCACTCTCCGATTGGGCCGACTTAGGCCCCTTAGTCTTCGATGATTTCATAATCACTTCCAGATATATTCTTAAAATGAAAACAACTACGGTTTCCAGTATGGCAAGCTACCCCGCCAACCTGCTCAATTTTAACCACAATAGCGTCCAGATCGCAGTCTAGATAGAGTTCTTTCACCAACTGAACGTTCCCTGAGCCCCCGCCCTTATGCCAGAGCTCCTGGCGAGAACGGCTGTAATAATGGACTTGACCGGTGGCCAAGGTTTTTTCGTAAGACTTACGGTTCATATAGGCGAGCATTAATATCTCGCCAGTCAGATGGTCTTGGGCTACGGCCGGCACCAAACCACCGGACTTATCAAAATCAGGCTCTAATTTAGCTGTCTTTTTTTTCAGATCTTCTTTGGGCATTTTGACTCCTTGCAAAATTCAATCCGTTATTATAAGCCACCAAGCGCCCGCCTGGCAACTAATTTCTCAATAAGTATATTTGTCAGTAATAGAAGTTTATTTAAATATTTTTAAAGATTTGGCTGGGATTTTTGTTCTCGTCGCCCTGAACTTTGGCCAGGGCATACTCCAAAGAGGAGAGCACCGAGTCCAGATGGACCGACATCCACTCCTGGGCTTTTCCGACGTTACCCTCCAAAATGGCGTCGACAATAGCCTGATGATGGGCGATAGCCAAATCCAACTGGCCAGGCCGCCTGATGATGACTTTGTTGACGTCTAAAAGCATGTCCCGGGTGGTCCACATCATCTCCTCTAAGACGCGGTTGTGAGAGGCTTGGGAGATGAGCAAATGGAACTCAAAATCGGTTTCCAAAAAATAATCCGGATCGCCCATCGATGACTTACATTTTTCGATGGTATCTAAAAGCCTATCTTGGATATCCGGCGTCATGCGGGTGACGGCCAGACCGACAACTTGGGTCTCCAAAATGCGCCTAGCCTCCACCAGATCCCTAATATCGTAGCTAGATACTAAATGTTTTAGTTGCAAATGCTTGGTGACAATTTCGGGATTTTTAGATAAAAAAGTCCCCTCGCCGCTTCGGACCTCGATTAAGCCCAAACCGATCAGAGTGTGCAGAGCTTCCCTGACCGGCGGACGGCTTACCCCCATGAGTTCGGCTAAAGCCCGCTCGGAGGGCAAACGATCTCCTAACTTCAATTCCTGCTGCTTAATCAGATCTGTAATTTGATTAATAATTGAAGAGGAGACGGTCTCTTTTTTAATTTTTTTAAATGAGGCCATCAAAAAACCAATTTTGGCTGCAGCCAAAGTCAGGGGCGATTTTAAAATTTACAGGCTCAACTCTTAGAATTTACTAGTAGAACATTTATCAGATTAGCATTTTTGACCTATGGCGTCAAGGCCTAATAGGCTTAAATATCAGTTAACTATCGAACGTTACAAGAATTTTTTAAATTTAACTATCGACTTAATATATTTAAAAATAAAAAGCCAAATATTAGACTTTTTCCTGAACTGCCCCGCCTTGGCCACCAAGCTATCGCCAGACTGACGGATCAAAAGGGTCGAGCAAACGCTGGCTTACGCCCAGCTTAGGGTCGAGCAAACGCTGGCTTACGCCCAGCTTAGAGGCGGGCAAACGCTGGCTTACGCCCAGCTTAGAGAAGTACTTTTTGCCTACCGTATCCA
>JAITJB010000301.1 GCA_031279155.1 Deltaproteobacteria bacterium
CACTCTGCCCTATCATTTTAGCGTCAACGGGGTAGTCCAAAAGCAAAGCCAGCCTGTTTTCTACGCCCAGGGAGGGTCATTGCGGGTTAGGTTGGTTGGCCGTGGCGTAGCCACGGTTAACACCCCGGAAACAAGCGCTATTAAGTCGATCCCGGCAGGGCCATTACCAGCTGGCGCCTATTACCCGCCAGAAGCCGCCGCTCAGCTAGCTATGAGGCGGCTAACCGACATGTTTGATACCTCAAACAAAATGGAAACTCAGAAAGTCGGCCCTGATCTTCAGCGGGGACAAAATGACACCCTCTCCGATGTCGCCGAAACCGTGGCCTCTCTAAATCAAGCCGGACCTCAGGTTTCTGCGAGCGTTAAAAGCGGTATAAACCAATTTGCCAACCTAGGCATCTACAATAGCGCTCCAAGGCTATATCTGACGGCTCTGGCTGACCGGTCGGCGTAAGGGACGATCTAAGGCCAACAAGAGGCTTTAAGCTCAACGAGAGGATTTAAGATCAACAAGATTATTTGGCCTAAACTTACGAATGAACAGACGTTTTGTGAGGGGAGCGGCCGAGGTCGAATCGGAAAACCCAGTGGTTAATCAATCGGGTTTTCGTCATCGCCTCGGCCGCTTAATTTGGCCGGAGACAACGAGGATTTTATAGGCGAGTCTGACGGCGCGTGGCCGCCCCGTTGGCGCGGTGGGCGTGGCGGAAGAGGTTATAAATTCTTAAACTAATATTGGTATCCCTTAAAATCTAGGTTTTCTACGATTGTGCTAAGGGTTTAGTCTAGAGACGTAGGGTTTATAGGCTCCAAGAGCGCTCAGTTGAGCGCGGACTACTTGAGCCTCTTCTTCGGTGGCATAACGGCCCACCCGGACCGGGTAGCGGCTGTCGGAGCTACGGTAGTAGTAGGCCTCAAAGCCTTTTTTTATAAAGTTTTCGGCGGCTGCTTTAGCTGCCGACTCAGATTTTGGGGAGGCCACCTGAACAGTGTAGGCGCCTGGCTTGGTGGGTTTAGCCGGCCAAAAGAGATCGGAATCGTCAGAAACTATAGCCGGCTTAGTTGGCGTAGCGTTAGTTTGTCCCTTACCGGCTATCTGCTGGCCCGGGTTTGCGGGAGACACACCAGGTCCATTAGTTTTTAAAGAAGGCTCGTTTGGAACTGGAGATGCAATTTGCGGCTGAGCCTTTAAGGTATCTATCGAGGCGGCCTGATCGCTAGCTTCCACGTTGGGGGCTACGGTAGAGTTAGCCGAAGGGGTAGGCCTAACAAAAATAGTATCTGACGTCGCGCCTAAAAAATTATCTGAATAATCACTTGGGTAACTTACGGCAGCGGCAGATAACTGTAAATCCCCGGCCTCATACTGCTCGATGACCATGGGATAATCCAAAGCTAGAGGCTCGATGTCATCATTGTCCGTTTGGTTATCTGCGAGATTCTTTATAATTTCCGGCTCGCTAGGCGTCTGAAAACCGAACCATAATTCAGGAAAGGTCGTAAGTAAACCTCGGCCCAGCATGATGCCCAAAAAGAAGATCCAAACCAGAAAGCTTATGGATTTTAGTAGTTTTGTTAGCCATTTAATCGCACCCATAAAGAGCGATTCTTTGGCCGGGCTTGCGCCTGCTTTTTTTGATTTGTCGATAGCTTCTGGGGCGTTAACTTGAGCGTTTTCGGCGCTATCTTTGGCCTCGGCCTGAGGAGCGCTGGACTCTTTCTGGTTAAGGCCATTTTTTTCATTAGAATCGGCTAATTGAGGCGACTCTAATGATTTTTCTTCTGATTTCTCATTTGAGCCATTGGCCTGGTTTTGATCTATAGCCTGGCCACCAGCCGGGCTAGCCTGACCGGCCATGTTGCCGCCAGAGCCATTAGCGCCATTGGAACCATTGGAACCATTAGCGCCCTTGGAATTACTAGAGCCATTTGCGCCATTAGCTCCGTTGGAACCGTTAGAGCCCTTATTAGCCCCGTTAGATCCATTGGGGTCATTGGTGAGACTGCCCGGGAAATTACGGATTTCTGGCAAGGCCAAGGTTTCGCTAGAGGAGACTGGTTTTAATTTGACGGCTTGGAGGGCGGCCCGCATTTTTAATAGGGCGCGATCATCTGCGCCATTGCCCAACTGACTTAGCGAGATCTTAGCTTCCTCGACCTGGCCGCCTAGGTATTTTAGGCGGTAATGATCGAAGAAGGTCGATTCATTTTTTAATAATCTTTCGACTAAGTCTTCCGTGTCAATGCGGGGCTTAAGCTCTGGAGGAAGTACCGAGCCACTGGCTTGAGGGTCTGGGCCTAGGTCAGATGTTATATTGGTGGTCATAGCTCCTCCGCCTATAATGGCGCAATCATGGCGCTAGGTATTCTTAGGTCGCATTACATTTTTTCTGGGGCCGAAACTCCCAAAAGATCTAAGCCAATAACCGTGACCTGGCGCACGGCTGCGGCCAGTTCCACCCTTGAGGCTGTAAGGTTAGGGTCGCCATCGACTATCAGGCGATGGACGGCGTAGTATTGGTGGAAAAGCTTGGCCAAGGTCGTCAGATAGACGGTCACCAGGTGAGGCTCAAGCCGCTTAGCCGCCGACTCAAGGTTATCCGGAAAGGCGGCTAGGTGCTTGATGAGCTCTAGCTCTTCGGGTTGTGTTAGTAGATTTGGATCGCCTATGGCGCCTCCCAATTCGGCTTTGGAAATTAAGCTATGGATTCTGGCGCAGACGTACTGGACGTAGTAGACCGGGTTATCGCGGGTCTGGGCCTTGGCTAGTTCGAGATCAAAGTCTAAAGTTGAGTCGTGGCTCCTGGTTAAAAATATGAAGCGCGCAGCGTCGGCGCCCACCTCGTCTAAGACCTCCCTTAGGGTGACAAATTCTCCGCCCCTAGTGCTCATGCTGACTAATTGCCCGTCCCTAAGTAGGTTTACCAACTGAACTAAAATTATCGAGAGGTTTTCGCGGTCTTTACCTAAAGCCTCTACGGCGGCCTTCATGCGCTGAATGTAGCCGTGGTGATCGGCCCCCCAAATGTCGATCATGGTTTCAAAGCCCCGGGCGAGCTTATCGCGGTGGTAGGCTATGTCGCCGGCAAAATAGGTCTGCGAGCCGTCATTTTTGATTAAGACTCGGTCTTTATCGTCGCCTAAGGCCGTAGTTTTAAACCAGACCGCGCCTTCAGAATTGTATATGTGGCCATTATCCTTAAGCTCTTTGATGGCCTTTTCAATGGCTCCGGTTTGGTAGAGGGACTTTTCCGAAAACCACGTATCGTGACTGACCCTAAAATCAGTTAGATCCTTTTTGATGCCGTCAAGGATCAGGCGGCCAGCTATATCGCTTAAGCGCCCGATTTTTTCTTCTCTGGGAAGACAATCGAAGTTGTCGCCTAAACTCGGCTGAATATCTAAAGCTATCTGATTAATGTAATCGCCCCGGTAGAAGTCTTCTGGGATCTGGGGATCTAAGCCTTTAGATTGCTCAAGCTTAATTAAGACGCTGAGGCCTAAGATGTTCATCTGGCGACCAGCGTCGTTTATGTAGTACTCGCGCTCGACATCGTCTCCTTGGAAGGTTAAGATCCTAGCTACCGCGTCGCCTAAGGCCGCGCCCCGTCCGTGTCCCACGTGAAGGGGGCCGGTGGGATTAGCTGAGACAAATTCAACCTGGACCCGGCGGCCTGAGGGCTTGCGGCGACCGTAGTCTGGGCCAGCCGCCCGTATAGCCTTAAGGGCTTTGGCCCACCAAACGCTCGACAGCCGAAAGTTTATGAAGCCCGGGCCTGCGATTTCCATGGAATCGATAAAGCCATCGGGGTCAGCGATTTGAGCGATGATAAGTTTGGCTAAATCCCTTGGCTTGTGACCAGAGGCCTTGGCCATGGTCATAGCCGCGTTAGTAGCTAGCTGCCCGAAAGAGGGATCGCGGGGCTCTTCAACGACAAAGTCGGACTCTTTGACGCCATCAGGCCAGTTCTCTTGACTAGCTATGGCTTTGACGGCAGATAAGATTTTATCTTTAAGCATCCTTCTCACGAAAAAAACCCCTCGAACAAATTAGAAAATTTTATTCCATTTTAGTCATAGACCCGGTTGTTTAGCCGGCCAGAGGTAACCAGCACCTCGTAGGGGCTGGTGTCCTGCCAGGAGCCAACTAAGTCGGCGCCGAGCTTTTCGCCGCCTTGCTCGCCAAAGATGACCACTTCGTTACCGGTCATTGCGGCGATTTGGCTGACGTCGTAGGTTGAGAGATTCATTGAGACGCGGCCCAAAAGAGGGGCCTGGCGCCCGCCGATCAAGGCGAAGCCTCGACTAGATCGGTGGCGGCTGATCCCATGGAGGTAACCAATGGGGGCGGTGGCCACCTTGATATCTTTACTAATGCGGTACGTCCGGTCGTAGCCTACAGTCTCCCCTGCTTTGAAGGTTCTGACCTGAATGACCTGGCTTTTAACCGACATGACCGGTTTAAGGCTTTTGATCAAGTTTCGGGACCTAGGAAGGTCAAAGAGGCAAGGGGAGTCTACGGTCAAAGGGGAGTAGCCGTAGAGTAAGAGGCCCACTCTAGTCAGATCGTCTTCGTAGTCAGGATGGGCCAAAAGCCCGCCGCTGGCAAGGGCGCTGTGGCTCAGCTTAAGCCCGATTACCCTATCGGCTTGGGTTTTAAGATCGGTAAAGCGCTTAAGCTGCCAGGTGGCTTCGGAATCGCCGCAGGTCGGTAAATGGGTGGCTAAGCCTAAGACCTTGATATTTTTGAGGGTCTTAACTTTTCCGATGATCTCGCCAAATTGTTCCCAGTGGAAACCAAGCCTTCCCATACCGGTATCGATTTTAATTCTTACTTGGCAGGTTTTATTTAACGATTGGGCTATTTGGGCCAAAGCCGATAGCTGCTCCCAACTGTAAACTAAGACCACAAAGTCATGGGCCACCGAAAGCCTCATGCTCTCAGGGCCTTCTAAGCCGGCTAGGATGTGGATGGTAGCCTTATATTTGGCACCCGCGAGCGCCATGGCTTCGTGAACGTCTAGGACGCCCAAATGGGCGGCGCCAGAGAGGACCAGAGCGTTTGCGCACTCAAGTAGACCGTGGCCGTAAGCGTCTCCCTTTAGAACGACCATAAGTTGACCGCTAGTAGATTGACGTAAGGCGCGGTAGTTCTCGGTAATGGCCTTTAGGTTAATTCTGGCTGAGTTAAATGAGCTGACCAGTGTTGCCATATCTCTTTCTGCCATATCTCTTTCATTCAATAGAATCAGCAGTTGGTTGGCAAATTAACCAAAGCTTGCCAGCCTAAGGTAATCCAATTTACCATATATGTGAGGTGAATTCAACTCATAATTTCAAAAAAATTAGGACTCAAATCGAAAGCCAGTACCCCGACCGTCGGAGTACCCCGCTTATAATACACTGGCTTGCTTCATATAGAACTTATCCGCCCCCTATTTGTGAGTACCAACTTCTATAGGACCTTCGGCTTACTCGGTCAAAATTTGGCACATATATGTATTGAATTTAAAATATCCACAACATATTGACAAGACATCTGGCAGCTTGACCATTGGTACTGAAAAATTTGATCCTTCCAGCCGTAGGTATTAAAAAAAAATAAACCCCCAATGACTGAGCAAGGGGGACGTGTTATAATAGCTGAAAAAATCGCCCTGTCAATTTTTTTTTGCCCAAAAATTATCTAACTTCGGCCTGAGGCCAAATTAAACGGGCTGGTAAGCCTTTTGACTTAGGAACGCTTATGAAAAGCTCTAAAATAAACGACAATAACCTAACCACCAAAGAAGATGTCCTAGCGTCTTTAAGGCAAAATTGGGATCCGCCTCTATTTACCGAGATAATCCCAACTACTGAGGCCTTAGGCCGGATTGCGGCTAAGGATTATACATCCTTAAACTGTCTACCTAAGATCCGCTCAGCCGTCATGGACGGCTATGCCGTTAAATCAAAGGACTTTAAAGGCGGCGACCCGCCCGATACCTCTAAATGGAAGCTCGGAAAAAATTACATCAAAGCCGACATGGGCGACGATTTTGACGACGCTTTTGATGCGGTTATTTTGGTGGAAGAGGTCGATTTTTCTAGCGGTCAGCCCTTTTTTTCTCCCCTATCTCCGGTCGTACCAGGCCTAAACGTCCGCTCTGCCGGTAGTCAAATAAATTTAGGCGACCCGCTGGTTAAAAAGTTTAGGCCGCTTTTACCCAAAGATCTGGCCATGCTTCAGATGGGCGGGGTAGCGATGTTAGAAGTCATAAAAAAGCCCCTGGTCGGTTTTATCCCAACCGGAGCTGAACTCATAAACCCTGGCGAGCCAGTCACCAGGGGCGCTAACATCGATACCAACAGTATTTTAGTTCAAAATACTCTAAAGGCCCTTGGGGCGGATTTTTTAAAATTTCCCATTATAACCGATAAAAGAGATCTCCTTGAGGAGGCTTTAGATCAGGCCCTGGCCATGGCCGACATCGTGGTATTAAACGGCGGCTCCTCTAAGGGCGGAGACGATCTAAATTCCAAAATCCTAGCCGATAAAGCCAAGCTCCTTCTAGCCGGCGTGGCCGCCGCCCCGGGTAAACCCATGGGCATTTATATGGCCGGTAACAAGCCGGTAGTTAATCTCCCCGGCCCGATGATCGCAGCTTATTACGGCTTGGAATGGTGCTTAAACTTTCTGTTAGCCAGATGGCTCAGGCAACCGGTAGTACCGAGAGCTAAAATTAAAGCCGTTTTAACCGGCCCCATTAATGCCCCCAATAACTTATCTTTCCTCATTAATCTAAAAGTTACCCCAAAAGGCGATGGGACATTTTTGGCCAAACCACTAGATCCGAGATCGGTCAGGACCTACGAGGGCATAGACGCCAACGCCCAGTTTATGACTCAGATTGGTCACGGGTCCCTAAGACAAGGCGAGGCTATAGTCTGCGAGGTTTTAAGAGCCGAAGAACTCTTAGGCTAAGGGCAGCTTAAAATAAAGAGCTATGATGTAAAGGGCAGTTCGGATAATCCGATCCCGAAACGCCACTAAAATCATAGCGCAGCCGCCCATTTGCAGCACATTTGGACATCGCGCTTGCGGCGGGCATTGCCCGGAAAAGGGCAACCCGCCGCAGAAAGGAACATCTTATGGGCAAAAAACTCACGGCGGCATACTGCCGCACGGCGACCACCGACGAATCGGCGATGTGAGCGCAGCAACGGCGAATCCGCGCTTTCGCGGACGAATACGGCTATGGCGGCGAAATGGCGTTTTACCGTGACTGCGGGCAAAGCGGCGTCACGCTCGACCGACCCGCCATGAACGCGCTGACGGCGGA
>JAITJB010000280.1 GCA_031279155.1 Deltaproteobacteria bacterium
TCTCGTTCGAGAATACGACGTCATCGTCTCCGCCCCTACCGGTAGCGGCAAGACCTGGATTGCCAAGGAAGCCATTAGTCACGAGCTCGAGCTCCAGCACCGCACATGGTACGCCTCCCCGCTAAAAGCCCTTTCTAACTCCAAATACCTGGAATTTGGTCGCGAGTTTGGATCCATAAACGTCGGGCTTTTGACCGGCGATCATAAGATCAACTCCCGAGCCCCTGTTCTCGTGGGCACAGCTGAGATCCTGCGAAACCACCTCTACGACTCCATGACCGGCTACAATAGCTTAGAAGTGGACTTAGTGGTCTTAGACGAGGCCCACTATTTGGGGGACCACGACCGGGGGATGGTCTGGGAAGAGATCCTCATCTACATGCCGGCTAGAGTTAGGTTTTTGTTGCTATCAGCTACCATCGATAACGCCAATGAACTGGCCCTCTGGATGGAGCACAATCGCCAGCGTAAAGTCCGCGTCGTCCGTGGGGGCAACCGGCCCGTCCCCTTGGTGCCGCTCTATTACACCTTAGGCCGCCTGGAAATGCTCTCAAAAGCCGTAAGCCAATCCCATAAGAGCGTTAAGAAACCCTATAATAAATATCGCCGCTCGCCTCACCAAGAGCTTATTTCCCCGGTTTCCCTCTACCCAATATTGGCCGAATTAAACCTCTTACCGGCTATTTTTTTTCTGAAAAGTCGGACGGCCTGCGATCAGGCCATGAAAATGGCTAAAAACTTGTCACAGGAAAATCCCCAAAGGGCCAACCAGAGGCTGGAGTTTATCGAGGAATATACCGTAGATAAGCCTTATCTTAAAACTTACAGCGTTCTTAGTATTTTGATTTCCAAGGGCATAGCCTCCCACCACGCTGGCCATTTACCGCAGTATAAGATGCTGGTCGAAGAACTTATGACTCGAAATTTATTGTCGGCCATCTTCTCAACCAGTACAGTTGCCGCCGGAGTAAACTTTCCAGCCCGCACGGTAGTTATCCCCCAAAGCGACCGCTTCGATGGCTCTTCTTTTGTCCACCTTTCGGCTACCGAGCTCGCCCAGATGACCGGACGAGCCGGCCGCAGAAGCCTTGATAAAATAGGCTTTGCCGTGATTTTAGAAGGTCCCTTTCAGGACCTAAAACTTATGGACGGCCTCTTTAATTCCCCGCCAGATCCGGTTAAAAGCGTCTTAAACGTAAATTTTTCGATGACCTTAAATCTTCTTAAAACCTACGAGGTCAATCAAATCGGCGAACTACTTTCGCGCTCTCTATCGGCTTGGCAATCGGTCACCAGGCACACTGGAGCTAACCTAAGTAAAGCCGCCAAGCAGAAATACACAGAATTTCTACACCAGGTTAACTGCTTAAGGGAAATAGGCTTAGTCTCCCCTGAAGGGCACTTAACCCAAGAGGGCTTAGTGGCCTCAATGCTTAGGATCGATAACCCGCTTATCCTGTACCAAGCCCTCCAGGCTAAGGCCTTACCCTTAAAACCGGCTAACCTGGCCGGTATCGTTGCGGCCTTTGCCTCCCCGGTCTACTCTTTTAGCGGGCAAAATAGTGTCGATTCGCCGCAATTTAGTCAGAGACGAATCGAGCATATGTATAGAGAATTTCGATCCGAGTTTATCATGGTCATGCAAAAAATTAAGCCCATCATTAGAATGCTTAACAAATGGGGTTACGAGCCCCCGGCAGTCTTTGACTTCCAAAGGGCCTTAGCCGTCTATGAGCTGGCCTCAAATAACTCATTTGCCACAGCTTCCAAAATGATCAGCCCCTATCCTGGCGATCTGGTCCGCCTGGCCCTCTTAACCGCCGAACACTTAAACCAATTGACGGAAATTAACGATAGCCCTTATCTGGCCGATCTGACTAAAGCCGCCCAGGCCGCTAGATGGCGTCTGATGGTCCCGCCAATAGTCTAAAAGACAAAAAAAGACCGGCTTGCCCCAAAAATAAAGGTAAAGCCGGTCTTAAAGGGTTAGCGGCTAAATCAGCCGGTAATAAGCTTCGTGAGGAGTTGAATCTGATCGGCAAGCCTTCCGGCCTCTGAGGAAAGAGTTGAGGCCGCGCTGGCCGTTTCCTCACTGATAGCCGCGTTAGACTGAGTGACTTGATCCATCTCGCCGATGGCTATGTTTATCTGACTGATACCTACCGACTGCTCGCGGGAAGCTCCGGCCACCTCGCCGATAATGGAGGAGACTTTTTTGACGTCTTCAACCAAGGCCACAAAAGTATCGGAGGTGTTTTTAACTAGTCCCGAACCAGCGCTGATGTTATCTATGGTTTTGGCAATCAGCTCAGCCGTGTTCTTAGCCGCGTCGGCCGAACGAATGGCTAGATTTCTGACCTCATCGGCCACCACGGCAAAGCCGGCCCCAGCCTCGCCAGCCCTGGCCGCCTCAACGGCGGCGTTTAAGGCTAATAAATTGGTCTGAAAGGCAATTTCATCGATAGTCTTGATAATTTTTCCGATCTCATTACCAGAGGTGGCAATCTCGGCCATGGCATCCATGACCTTTTCCATGGAATGCTCGGAATTTTCCACCGAAGCCGTAGCCGACTCAATTAAATTTTGAGCCATGGTGGAATTGTCGGAATTGCTCTTGGTCATTGAGGACAGTTCCTCAATGCTGGCGCTAGTCTCCTCTAAGGCCGCAGCATTTCGGGAGTTACCTTCGGCTACTTGATGAGAAGCCGTGGATAACTCATGGGCCGTGCGGTCGACCTGGCGAGCCCCATCGCCCAACTCATTGGATATCCCGGCTAAGGGGCCTACAATGCTCTTAACCAAAATAATTGAGAGAACTATGGCTAGAAGTATCGCCGTCCCCATGCCCAAGGTGATGGCCGTCCAGCCCTTATTAACCGAGCCGTCAGTGGTCTTAACGAAGTCGTAGGTAAGCTGACTGAAGGACTGAGTCAAGTTACTCATGGCCTCCATGGCTTGGTTACGGGCCTTAACCCTCTCGACGTTATTGGTCATGTAGTGGGAAAAGGAGTTGGTAATGGCGGAAATGTTTTCGTGGCAGACCTTCAGCGATGAGATGACAATAGCAAGTAAATCTTGGTTTTCTTTGGTCCTAGATGTTTCTCTCAGAGTCGTGGCTTCGCTCAAAAGTTCGTCTACAATTTTAAGAGTTTCTTCTAATAGTTTCATGTCTTTAGTGTAAAGCCCAACTAAGAGATCGGAATAAAACAGATTGCCCTTGCGGGTCAAATCCGCCGCCTTCAGGACTCTATCGTAATGGGTCTCCAACACGCTGGGAACGAAGCCTGAGTCAATAGAGTTGCTCAACCGCTCGCTAACGGTCGCGTAGTATTTGCTCATGGCCACAGAAAAATCCTGAAAACCCTGCTTGGCTTTCTGCCAAGCCGCTTGGTCATCTTGGATCAAACCGGGTAATTGACTGGAAACCTGCTGAAAAGTTGCATAGTTTTTGGAAAAAGTAGTATAATAGTCACCAAGAGTAGGATTAAAAACCGATAACTCCTCAATTGCAGGCCGCAAGGTTGTTAACTCGCTGTTATTATGATTTCGGATTTCCAAGACCCTTTTCCAGTCATCAGGGAGACCGGTGGAATTGAAGTTGAGCACCAGCAACCCCTCATAAGCCAGGGAGTATTTTAGGTCAGCGGTCAAGTCATTATTTGGCATAATAATATGGTTAAGCTCATTAGTACCGGTTCGTATATCCATAAGCTCGACAGCAACGATTACACCAATTACAAAGAAAATTAAACAGATACTCGCAAAACCTAAACCTATTTTAGTTTTAAGACTCATGATAAGACACTCCAATCGCGCATTTATATGGCATAAAGACCAATAATAGCTAATATATAATATACTCTTGAAGCTAAACAGCCAGAGACGAAGGCCCAAGGCCAGGGTGGGCTTTAGTCGATAGTCTAAGGTGAAGCTTTCGCTTTCAAGAGCCTAGCGAGACTATTTAAGGCCAAAAATGTGGTTGCGATAGCTCTGGGACCTCCCCTCCCCTGAAGGCCATATCGAAACCCAAAATTCTAGTTTTTAACTTGTCAATTAAAGGCAAGCTATAGCTTACAGGCTATAGGCCAGGGTCTTTAAATTTAGAAGGACTTTGATTATTCAGACTGGAAAAGGGAAAAGAAGAGGAATTTTCGGCTCTCGTTAAGTCACAAATCTGGCAGTTTAATTATTCCACAGCCTCTTTGCCGGTCCAAAAAACCTTGCTTTTTTGGAAGCTACACAAGCCTATATTAACACACTTTAGCCCTTGGAAGAAAGAAAAAATTTAATCCACGCGAACCTATTTGCGGTCAAACAATCCAAGTATTTATTACCTGGTGAATCCTAATAGTTAAACAGATACTGGTTCTTGAAGAATTTTTTATTATTGGTATTTAAGTAGAATTTTTTTTGTTATACCAATTATTAGTTGGCGCTTGAAATTTAATTCGCAACTTTATCATTACAGCTAAATATGTAAATTTTCTGATAAATTCCCCTAAGGTCTGATCTAACTTGACAAAAAATTCTTTACACATTCTTTACACTTGCGGCTAGAGGAAAAAAATTCTTTGTCTGAAATTTTTTGACGCCTTTCGTAATTTACTAAATTTCTTACTTCGTTACAAGGACATTTTTTGGTTTTGGCTTTTTCACTAGTTTTAACAGCTCTCCTAGGCAGATTTTAAGTAAACATGAATTTTCTCTGGACTTAAACCAATAAACCCTCCGATTATCCTGCCGTATAAGCAACATCAAAAATATTACTAATATTACTTCCTAGTTACCTTTGATTTAGCCGGGGTTTGAAGGCTAATAGTATTAACCCAACTTGTCATTTATTTTGGGCTTTCTGAAGTAAGCTGAGCCAATAGCCAACAGCGCTAGTCAACACCGCTAGTCAACACCGCTAATCCTCTCGCCCATCCAAAATAGCCACATATTTATGACCACCCCAAGTAGCCATATATTTTTTTGGACTTTCCTTTGGGCGAAAATTAAAAATCTCTGAGGCTATGGTATAATGAGTCACTCTAGCTTTAAGGCGCCTTGACCGTTTTTGTTGGTTACGACCTAGACAGTGCTCAGCAATAAAAACCTGAGCTCCTTTAAAGCCAATGGGCTAACAGACCACTAGACAGGCTTAACTTACCAGATTATTGGGACGACACTATGCCCGACAACCAAATCGATCAACTAAATGATGAGGAGATGCTCAAAAATCTCGTCGATTTTGCCGTCGAATTCTGGCGCTTTAACCGGATGTTTGCCAATATTTTAGACACATTAGATGTCGGGAGCCAAAAAAAATATATAAACAAATACTACTGGTTTTGGAAAAAGTTTGAGCACTTATTAGCCACAGCCGATATATCGCTCATCAATGTCGAAAAAGAACCCTACGATCCCGGTATGGCCGCAACTCCCATTAACTTAGATGAATTTGAGCCTGGTGAGCCTTTGGTGGTGGAAAAGATGATTGAGCCGGTGATCATGAGAAAGAACGCCCTTATCAAGACCGGCACGGTCATCTTGATGCGAGCCCAACCTGATGGCCCAGATGGCTCAGATAGCTTAGATAGCCCAGATAGCTTAGATCTTTCGGAGAATGGCCAAAAATGAGTCACTTTGTCGGCATAGATCTCGGCACCACCAATAGCGCTATCTGCTCTTTTGATGGTGCAACCACGAGAGTGTGGAAAAGCCCGGAACAAAACGACGTGACCCCGTCAGCCATTTTAATCGACCGCCGGGGCAATAAATTTATCGGTAAACGAGCTTACGACGCCGCCGCCGCTAACCCTGACAACACGGCTCTTTTGTTTAAGCGCTTAATGGGCACCAGCACAACTATTCATCTATCGGCCCCGAACGTAACCCTAACCCCCGAACAGTGCTCTACCGAGATCTTAAAGGCCCTTTTTGGCTATTTACCGGAAGAGTTTCGAAACG
>JAITJB010000014.1 GCA_031279155.1 Deltaproteobacteria bacterium
GCCCCGACCAAACACTGGGAGCCAGTAGTTTCCGAAGCTAAGATATCGGTCATAGTGGAGAAGGTCTCAGCTTCAATGCCTTTAGAAGCGCTAATGTGAACGGCTTTAGGGTGAGCGTGGGGAATAATAACTCTTACGACCTCGCGGAAGGCGTGGGAGGGGACCACCCAGATGATCAAGGCCGAGCCGGAAACGGCTTCAGCCGGATCGCTAGTAACAGTTAAGGCCAAGGGAAACTTGTGACCAGGGAGCAGCGCCCGGTTTTCGCGATCTAACTTTAGGCGGGAAGCTACCTCTGGTCGCCTGGCCCATAATTTAACCTTAAGGCCCTGAAGAGCCGTCTGGATGGCCAAAGTCGTGCCCCAAGCTCCGGCCCCGATGACCGAGAGATCTTGATTTACGGGCTCGAAGGCTAGAAATCTATCTGAGCTAGCCTGGCTAGCTTGGCTAGTTTGACTAGCCGAGTTAGCCTGGCCAGCTTGGCTCTTTGGGCTATGGCTACTATTTGGCTGGTTATTTTTAGTGATGGAAGTCTCCTCTTGTGTGGCCTTAGCTTTTGGCAATTTGGGGCTGACAAGATCTGGCTGAAAGTAACCTGATGGATTATTCTTGATTAGAGCCAGTTAAGTTGATAAGATTTTATAAAGGTCCGCGATTGATAAAAAAATCGTGGTCCAGTTTAAAAATGTTAATCCGCAAAACTACAAAGGCCGATAAGATATAGGAAGACGTCAAAGCGGGTCAGAACGGGATCATTCCCTTATGTGTACCCTATTTCTGAACGGATTGCCAGAAAAATAATAAACTGACCTTGTAGCCTTAGTTGGGGCCCAACAAATTTTATTCGGATCGGTCAAAAAAATAAAAAAACTATTGACTATCGCGGCTTTAAAGTGTAATCTAGTTAGGAAAATTAACTAGCCAGTTGCCTTAAATTGGTGGCATTTGGCTCAAGAGCACCAGATCTAGTTTTGACACGCCTATGGACATCTAAATAATGTATAGTGGGACTTGCGACAAGTTGTGTTAACCTGGTTAGAATGAGCCGCTGTGTCCTCGTAGATTTCAGCTATCCACTGACATTTTTCGAAAGAGTCTAGTAATCTTTTCAACTGGCCAATTCAATAGTACCTTTTTTTCGTGGTTAGCTTCATAACTTAAAGCCTTAGACAACTTTTTTCCAGGAGGCTTGCCTCCTCCTCTAAGTCAGACGGGAGACTGTGGATAGATTTATGAGAAACTATTACCTTATACTCATCGCGGGCTTGGTGGCGTTTGCGATTTTGGTGACTAGCCCCGCCATGGCTCAAGGGCCGGCGGTCACCCAGAGCTATGTCGTGGAAAAAGGTGATACGGCCAGGAGCATCGCCCAAAAGTTTTACGGCAAAGCTTCCCTTGGACCGAGTCTCTGGCGGGCTAACCAAAACTTGGTCGCCCACCCCAAACAACTGACAGCTGGCGACACCATCTATATCTTCCCTGAGAGCACCTTAACGCTAAAAAAAGCCGTCGAGATGCCGCCGGAACCCGAAAGCCCAATTGTCAACCTCTACGATCGCGGCCAGCTTTTAGAGCGCTCCTACCCCAAATCATTTTCCTTTATTACTGATTTTAATAGCGGCATTCCAGTGCGCCTCAGGGTTAGGCTTAAAGTGCCCTCCTCTGACGGCCCCCGGGAAGTCGATCAGTATTTTGAGATTCGCGTTGTCGGCGAAGTCATCGGGTCCGCCGATCTGGCTACTACTTTTGCCGATCACGGTGAATTGATCAACACTCGTCCTGGTCGGACCTTGCTTTCCACCAGCGATGTGGTTAATATTAGGTTTACCGAAGATATCAGTAAGATCCTCGACTCCGACACCTTCGGCGACGACGACCCCTATTTCCGGAGCTTTCCGGTCTATGCGGTTGCTCAAGACGTTGACTCCATAGATAAAACGAGTCGCGACTACGGCAAAAACATTGGCGCTCTCTTCCTCTATAAAGGCAACATAAAAGTTTTTACCAGAGCCGAAGGCGTCCGTCCGTTAGTTCAAAAAAACGCCAGAAATAGAACTGGCCGCAAAGTTCTCGAAGGCAATCTCGATCCCGTGACCTACTCAGCCGAGGTCACCTATGTGGAGTCGCCTATCCTCTTCAATGATAAAGTCTTGCTCTTTGTCCCAATTGATCCCGGCCCCGAACGCCGCTTAGATCCTCCTTATGTCGAGGAGCCTGGAAGCTACGTTTCCCCGGGTCATTGATTTAATTAACGGGCTAAAAGCCCCAAAAGAACATTTCCTCGTCCCTGACCGGCCAGTCAGGGCCACAAACTACCCTTCTGTCGACCTCGTGGGTCAATGCTTGGATGGTTCTAATATGAGAGCTTATTTAAGACCGGCGCTGGTGGCCCTAGTGCTGACAGTTCTGGCTGCGGGATGCGCTCCGAATTACCGTACTTCTAGCGGGGGATTCGCTTCCTGTGATGGACGTCCTAGGGTCAATCTCCTGGGCCTAAATTCAATCTATCAACCAGTAGCCACGGACACCTGTCAACTAGCCATTTTGCCCAGCGACCTCTCTTCTTGGATCGAGGCCCCTCTTAACTCGCACCGCCAGAGGAACCTTAAGCGCATTGTTATGGGCTGCACCAATCTGACCCCGGAGGCGGCTGACTGCAATTACGGAGGACTATTAGGTCATTCGGTGGCAACGTTAATGGACTTTAACATGGCCACCTACCCCGAAGACGCTAGAGTCCAAAAAGCCGTCTTAGCCCTACACGTCCAAAACAACATCCCATTTTTCGCTCAAACTGTCCAAATCAGAGGGCGGATGATGACCGGTGATGTGCTTCAGAGCATCGGGCAATACCCCATTCTTCCTTCGGTCCAACCTGGCTGGATCCTCTTTGACGTCACCGCCATAGCCGCCAGGGCTATTAATGAGCGCAGACCAGCCCTTCACATCGAGGTTTCTCTCCCGTGCGGTCGATCGGATAGCGAATTGACCATTATGAGTCTCACCGAAGCGGAACCAAGGTTAATAGTCGAGTTCCGATAGAGGGCCCTTGGAGTTTGGTTGAGCCTACTTGCTGTTACCAGACTCTCCTTGAAAGTCGTCTTTCTATAGGACTTTGGTAACTTACATTTTGCGGAGTTTATCATGCGGATAATTCTCGTCGCCCTGGTCACGCTATTGTCCACATCTTTAACGGCGTGGGCTCAGTTCAACCCGGAGACGGCTGTAGCCCAGAGATTGGTTGCTGACCAAGGTCTGTTTTTCGCCTTAGCCCAAAACAACATTGACAACATGAGCGTCATGAGGGATCAAGGAGCCGATCCCAACGTCACTTTGTCTCGGGCCGGCCTTAAGCCCACGATGGTCTTCAACCAAGATTTACCCATCTTCGCTCAGCCTATGAACACGTCTAGTTGGCCTATTTTAACCTGGGCCGTCTATCTGAGAAATGAAGCGGCCATCAACATTCTTCTCAGGGCCGGGGCCAGGGTAAACGCTGTCGACGAGTATGGGGCCACCGCACTCCACTGGGCGGCCTGGGCAGGTTTTGAAAGTGAAGCCAAGCTTTTACTCAATAATGGCGCCTATTGTGGCGCCGCTGACTTCAAAGGCCGTACCCCCAAAGATTACGCCACCATGGTTGGCCGCAGCCATATGGTCCGCTTAATTGAAAGTCGCTCCTGCCGCCCGGGTAAAGACGCCGACCGCGATGGCGTCTCAGATAACTTAGATCAATGCCCCAACACGCCTATCGGGGCCCCGGTCGACGAGCGCGGCTGCTGGATAGTAGCTTACGCGGCTTTCTTTGACTTTGACCGGGCGGAAATCAAAAGCGAATTTAGGCCCCATATCCAACAAGCGGCTAGGATCTTAACCAACAACCCCGACATCTTAGTTGCCTTAGTCGGTCACACCGATAACCTTGGATCTGACGAGTACAACTACGGCCTTGGCTTAAGGCGGGCTCAATCGGTCAAAAGGGAGCTTATCAAAAATGGCGTAGCCGCAGCTCGCCTGGTTGAAGACTCCAGAGGCGAAAATGAACCCCTTAACCCCAATAGCACCTCCGCTCAGAGGTATCGCAATCGCCGGGTGGAGATACACGTCCAACAGGTCCCAGGCGCCGTCGGCAACTAACTAGCCCGGAATTTAAGATCAAAAAAAGCAAAGACGCCCAAGCTAGAAAATCTT